>CAZILN010000063.1:0-28032 GCA_964540005.1 uncultured Bacteroidaceae bacterium
GGGAAGGCCCTTCTCCCTGGCTGTTTTCTGCAGGTCCCGTGCGGTGAAATCAATGCCCAGTCCCAACTCGCTGTAGTAGCGGTTCGCAAATTTACTCTCAATTTTCTTGCCCAGGCGGGTAATCTTCACAACCAGCTCTACCTCATGATGTATTTCCTTGCTGAAATCAGGCAGGAAAAAGGGTTTGTTGTTCCTGACCAGGCAGGCTTCATGTTTCATAAAGAAGATGGGGAATTCCGGCGGGGGATTCTTCATTTCTTTAGCATGTGCCATGTAGTTGCGGCCAATGCAAATAATTTTCAAAGCTTTAAATTTATAATTTATTGATCGGGACGCCGCAGTCTATTTCCCGAAAGTCCGTAACTTGATATTGGCCAGCACCTTCTTGGTATACAACGGGAAATCCCCATTCATTATCCATCCAAAATATCCGGAATCCCTCTGGAGGATCTCCTCTACCGCCTGCCCCTTGTATTTCCCGAAATTGAATACCTCCACCCCCTTCTCGTTATAAACGATGCGCCCGGCAAAATCAACATTTTTAGTCTGGGTGGAAAATTCGGAAAGAAAATCCACGTCATTCTCCAGGTTGCCATAACGGTCGAGCTGTGCCTTCAGAACCTCATAGGTGGCCTTTGTATCGGCTTCCGCACTGTGAGCATCCACCAGGATTTTGCCGCAATAGAATTTATAGGCCGCACTCAGGGTGCGCTGTTCCATTTTGTGAAAGATCACCTGTATGTCCAGCAGTTTCCTGTTTCTCATATCGAAATCGATCTCAGCACGCAGGAATTCTTCAGCCAGGAGGGGGATGTCAAATTTATTGGAGTTATAGCCTGCAAAATCACATCCTTCAAATTCATTGGCAAGGGTCTGTGCAATTTCCTTAAAAACAGGTGCATCCTTAACATCTTCATCAGTAATGCCATGAATTTCTGTGGCCCTGGGATCGATCGGGATGGTAGGATTCACCAGGATGGTATTGCTTTTTTCTTCTCCTCCGGGAAAGATCTTGAGCCAGGATATTTCAACTATCCTGTCGGATGCAATGTTTACACCCGTGGTTTCAAGGTCAAAAAATATGAGTGCGTTTTTAAGCTTTAATTCCATCAGGCATTTATCATCATTGGCATCAGCAACATCAGGGTATCCTCGTCTTCATTATCCTTTTCAACAGGAAGGAGGATACCTGCCCGGGTAGGATCAGAAAGCTCAACCAGCACATCCTGTGTGGTCAGATTCGAAAGGATCTCTATAAGGAAAGTTGATTTAAAGCCTATCTCCATTTCTTCACCTTCATACTGGCAATTGATCCGCTCATAGGCAGAAATTGAAAAGTCAATATCCTGTGCCGATACCGTGATCTGGTTACCTGTAAGCTGAAGCTTGACCAGATTGCTTGCCTGGTTGGAAAATACAGATACACGCTTGAGGGTATTATAGAACTCAACCCTGTCGATGGTGAGCTTGTTCGGATTATCTGTTGGAATGACTGAATTGTAGCTGGGATAATTCCCTTCTACCAGCCTGCAGACAAGCTTATAATCCGTCATATTGAAAAATGCATTCTTATCATCAAATTCCACCTTGACCACATTTTCTTCCCTGGACAGAACATTTTTCAGCAGGGATGCAGGTTTTTGCGGAAGAATAAAGGATGCACTCATGCCGGCTTTGGCATCCGTTCGCTTATACCTGACAAGTTTATGAGCATCGGATGCAACAAAGCACAGGTCATCAGGGGACAGCTCCATGAAGATCCCGTTCATCACAGGCCTGAGTTCATCATTTGCCGTAGCAAAAAGTGTTTTACTGATTCCGGAGTTCAGCAATTCCGGTTCAATCTCGATGGATGCTTTCTTGTCTTCCTTAATGCTTGGCATCTGTGGAAAATCCGAGGCATTCTGTCCGACTATGGTAAATTTTCCATTATCGGAATTGATAACCACGGATAGTTTATTCAGGTCAATTTCAAAAGTAAGGGGCTGTTCCGGAAACTCCTTCAGAGTATCTGTCAGTATCCTGGCAGGTACGGCTATGCTTCCCGAATCGGTAGTATTCTCAAGTGACATTTGAGTGATCAAGGTTGATTCAAGGTCGGAGGCAGTTATTTCAAGCTGCTTATCCTCCAGCCTGAATAAAAAATTATCCAGTATGGGAAGTGTATTCTTGCTGCTGATAACACGGCTTACTGCCTGTAAATGACCGAGAAGTTCGATACTCGAAACAACAAATTTCATGGGCTGGTTATTTACAATTGATGCTTACTAACTTTCTACAAACTGATTACCAATAATACAAAAAATTATCCAGACCCTCTAGTCCTGATTTCCTTTTTTTTATCCGGAATATAATTGGGAACCCGGGTTGTAAAATGCTTCTTCCCCGCACCGGGGATCTCACCTGTCAGTGCCGGTAAAATAGGAAATATCCTTGAGGATCAGATCGACCTGGACATACCGGGCCAGCATGATCTCATCTACACCGTCAAGCTGAAGGTACAGCCTGTCAAGGTCCATTTCCCCGTTCTGCTTATACCTGGGGAATATCCTCAGCCGGGTCTCATTACCCCCGGTATCGGTAATCAGTATTTCAGCCTCGGCCCCAGGGCTCTCACCCTTCAAAACTCCCGGATCGAAGGCCTCATCATACCTGAGATGGCTGAAATAAGACAGGTAGTTGTTCAGGGCCTCAACTGAATATTCATCCACTTCCCTCTTATCTGATATGCTGAATAGGGACCACTCCCCGTCAGGCTGCCTTGCAAGCCGGAAGGATGCCCCGGGGCGATCCCGGTAATCTATCCTGAGACCTGCAATCCGGTCCGCCCCCAGGCTGATCAGCAATTTATCCCTCCAGTAATTTTCCTCCAGCCTGTATATTGAACTTATATCCTCTGCTGAAAATCCGGGAAGGTAGACCCTGAAGGGCGCAGAAGATCCTTCCAGCATCATATAACTGGCACCCGTGCTGTTGTCATAATACATGCTGTACGCCCTGAGTAAATCTTCCCCGTGAAAAACCTCTGCCTTCCTGGCGCCATGAGTAAGTTCTTCATAGAGACGGTCAAATTCCTTTTTTGGAACAGGAACATCCGCTTGCAGCCTGTATATGGCCAGTAGTAAATTTTCAACCAGGCGTTCCCGGGCATATTGCAAACCGTTCACCCTCCAGTGTCCCTGCACCCGTTCCAGGATAATGCTGTCCTGGCCCCCGCTTATTATTATGCGGTCGACGACAGAGGTATCCCTTACAGCAAATAGGATGTCAGTATCCCTGTAGCTGCCCCTGCGGTCCGACAGGTATAAATAAGCGGCGATGATAAGCAAAGCCAGGAAAAGCGCCAGAAGTGGTAAGCTTCTTCGCATGCTTACTAAGTATTAGGAATTATTTGTTTCGGGCGGATTCAGGGCAAACCGTCTCATTCTCATGTAATTGAACAATATTCCGAATAGGATCACCAGCAATACCGGCATAAGGGAATTGATGAGTTTCCATTTCAGGTTCTCGTCCAGGCTCCTCTTCTTGTCGAGCAGGCGCATCTTGAATTCCCTTCCGCGTAAAGCCATCAGTCCCGTCTGGTCAGTCAGGTAATTCACTGCATTAAGGATCAGTTCCTTATTGCCGAATACCTGTGAAGTATAGCTGTCGACTCCCAGCTGGCCGATAACCGGTCCATCCTGCCCCATGCTGACCTCATTACGGATCACATCCCCGTCGGCGATTATTATCATTTTTGTTTCATCACTCACATCCCTGGATCTGATTGCTCCCGCAGTGTTCAGATCAGGAACAGGACGATTGGTGAAAACCGATTCAAACCTTCCTTCCAGCAAAACGGCCATGGGAAGGTATGACTGGTTGAACTCCTGCTGGAGCGGACCGGTGTCCGTTTCCCTCAGGGATATTTCGGCCGGCACGCTCACCGCCCTTGAATAAGGGGAAGAAGTCAGCAGTACGGACTTCCTGATGTCAGTATTACCCCCGACGGTATCGATCACCGAACCAAAATCAATAAAAATGGCATTCAGGTTCCTGGTAATGATATGCTTGCCGGAGGGGACAATGACAGGGTAATAGTACCAGTTGCTCAGCTGCCAGTTGGTCTGTCCGCCTACCAGCCCCTTGTTCACGGGGATGACATGGCACTGTATGTCTTTCACCAGGTTCGGGTTGATCCTGACCCCGTATTTAAACAATTGGTCCTCAATATTCAGTGGCGTATACAGGGCGTAGGTCGTTCCCATGAACAGGCTGTCCATGCTTACCTGGACCGGATCGATCAGCCACAGGACCTTCCCCCCGTTCATGATGTACTGGTCGATGACGAACTTGTCGCTTTCATCAAACCGGCTGGTGGGCTTTGCGATAATGATGGCCGCATAGTCATCCAGGCTCCCGTACATACCTCCTATCCTTCCCCTGTCAACCTGGTAAAAATTGGCCAGCTCCTTGCATATATCCCCGGTCTGGTACTGGTCCAGCTCTCCATGCCCTTCTATGAAAGCAATTTTCTCGACCTCCTCACTGCTCAGGTTCCTGATCATATTAATGAACTCAAATTCGAGTGTCTGGATGGAATTGTTCAGGTTCATCTCAGAGTGCAGGGCCGGGTTATTCTTCAGCATGTTAACTGCCACATCTATACCATTATATGACAGTATGGCCCCGGGAAAAATGATCTTCTGTGAAGAACTCCCGTCCTTTTCCTTCACCTGCAGGCTGGTAGGCTGTAAGCCCATCCGGTATAAACGCTGTATCAATTCCCTGCTCAGGCCTGCATCCTCCTGTTTTGAGGGGTCGATGAATTCATATGCTATATTCCTGCGGCCCACTACCCTGAATTCATCCAGCAGATCGGCTATGGAATTCTTCAACCTCAAAAACCCTGCAGGCAGTTCACCGTCGAGGTACACCTTGATATATACCACATCATCCAGTCCCTCCAGTATCTCCTCAGTAGTCTCTGACAGGGAGAATCTCTTCTCAGCCGTCAGGTCAAAGCGGTAAAATATAAAAGATGAGAGGTAATTCAGCAGTACGATGATACCCATAGTGATGATCAGCCTGATCAAAGATTCCCTTTTATATTGTATTCTCTTCATATTCTGATCATCCTTGCATTAGCCGGTCCAGGCCCTGCGATGCAGGACGTGCCTGGCAAGCAGTATAAACACGCTTATCATACTCATGAAGTAGATCATGTCCCTTGTGTCGAGTACACCCCTGCTCATGGACCGGTAGTGTTCGCTTATCCCCAGCTTCAGAATAAGTTCACCCGTGCTTCCTAAAAGGCCGACAGAAGAGATGGCATCAAACCCGGTATACAGGAAAAAACACAGAATAAGCGACAGGATAAACGAAATTATCTGGTTATCAGTAGTAGCCGACACAAATATGCCAACTGCCGCGTAAATACCTGCAAGGAACAGCAGTCCGGCATATGAACCCCAGGTGGCCCCCATATCAATATTTCCCGGCGGACTGCCAAGCCGGCTAACCGACCAGAACCATACCAGGGTAGGGAGCAGTGAGAAGAGGATCAGCACGAGGGTGGCAAAATACTTGGCCAGGATAAGCGCTGTATCGGTCATAGGGCGTGTCAGCAGCAATTCCAGCGTCCTGGATTTCTTTTCCTCTGCAAACATCCTCATGGTTATTGCCGGGATCAGGAAAAGGAAGATCCAGGGAGCCAGTCCGAATAAAGATTCCAGGGTGGCATAGCCATTGGAAAGAATGTTCATATTGCTGATATTCAGGACCCACAGGAGCAGGCTGTTGGCCACCAGGAATACGATTATAACTACATACCCGGACAGGTTGGAAAAGAACCCCGATATTTCCTTCCTAAATTGTGTCAGCATCGGTGAATATTTCTTTCAGTGATTTGAGAAACCAAACATAATAATAATTACCATGCCTTTGAAACCCTGTAATCCAAAATGGAAGTACCGTTAAAATAAAAGTCAAGTATCCCCTCATAGCTGTGACCCTGCAAGGCCATGTTCATGGCTCCTTCCTGGCTCATCCCCAGGCCATGCCCGTACCCCCTGCCTGTAAACCTGATTGAACCTCCTTTATAATAAATATTAAAGAAGTCAGAAGGGAACTCCCAATCCTTCCTGATCTCAACAAATGATACAGAATCATTCCTTACCGCGTAATACTGTACGGGCAGCCTGCTGAAAAACCCGATTTCCCTTCCGCTTATTACAGCAGGGAGCCTGAAATGTTTCTTCTCAAGGTAAGAGATCCACTCTGAGAAACCAACTGTCCGGGTCCATGAGGCATGTTTTCCTTCCAGGCTGAAACCATCTTCTTTTGCGCACAGGTATGGAAGGTCCTTCAGCCAGATATTGCCGGAGTTCCTGGTATAACCGCCGCTATTGGAATGATAGGCTGCAAAAACAGGCACTGAATCCTTATCAACCAGGATGGCATGGCTGGTCGCAACAGCAAAATTTATCAAATCTTCGTTCCAGACCGGCATCCCATGATAGGACTGGCAATGCACTGCGTCACAGAGATTGGCTCCGGCATCGCCGTGACGCATCATATTCCTGATGGCATAGGTCCGGCAAAGAATGATCTGGGCCTTGTAGAACTCGGCCGGGGCTCCCGGACCCCCTTCTGATTCCGCCACTCCGGCCAGATAAGAGTTGAGTTCAACAGTATTTATTATGGCCACAAAACCATTCCGGACTTTGATGCTGATGCTGCCTTCATATTTTCTGCCAGGCAGGTAAGGACTGACAGGCCTGAGAGCTATTACCGCATCTTCACTGCCCGCAGTGACCTCCAGGGAATCAAGTAATTGTCCCGGCTCACCAGGACGGGCAAGCAGCAGGCGGTCCTGATACACGCTCAGATAATATTGTTTACCCGGCTCAGGATCAAATCCCGGCAAACCGGGCACTGTCCTGTGCACACCTGAAACCGGTGTGATAAGCAGTGAAGAAACAAGGTGGTCGTGGTACAGCTCTATCCGTATCTTGGAGGAGTCGGGCTGGGACAGCACCGTGAAACAACTCCATGAGAAAAGGAACAGGAATGAATATCTGGACTTCCCCTGCATTATTGCTTTAAGCCATGGTAAATTTTCAGGGCTACCCGGTCAGAGACCCCCGGTTTCCCCATCTTCAGTTTAAGTTCCTGCAGCATATCCGTCATCTGCTGCCTGTAAACAGAATTGTCAAGTATCTCTTTCAGTTCGGTGACGATATCCACTGCCAGGTTAAATTGCAGCAGTTCCTTTACTGCGGTCCGGTTCATGATCAGGTTTACCAGGGAAAAGTACGTTACCTTAACAAAGAATTTCCCAATATGGTAAGTAAGGGGATTCATCCGGTAGATCACCACTTCAGGTGTTCCCAGCAGGGCCGTTTCCAGGGTGGCTGTTCCCGAAGTTACCACTGCCGCCCGTGCATGCACGATCAGCTCATAGCTCTGGTCAAAGATCAGACTGACCTCATGCCCCTGGATATATTTCCGGTAAGCTTCCCGGTCGAGTCCGGGTGCCCCCGCAATCACGAACTGGTAGTCAGGAAAGTCTGCGGCAGCTTTTAACATTTCCGGCAGACAGTATCTAAGCTCCTGTTTCCTGCTTCCGGCCACCAGGGCAATTATAGGTTTGTTTCCCAGTTGATTGCGGCCTTTAAAATCTTCCAGTGAATATTGCCGGGACTGAAATTTCTCTATCTCATCAATCAGTGGGTTGCCCGCAAATTCAACATGGTAGCCGTACTGCCGGTAAAATTCAACTTCAAAGGGAAGGATGACGAACATCTGGTCTACATATTCCTTAATTGTTTTAACCCGGGATTTGTTCCAGGCCCAGACCTTGGGAGAGATGTAGTACTGAACAGGTATCCCGTGCTGCCTGGCAATGCGGGCCATTCTCAGGTTGAAACCGGCAAAATCTATGAGGATCAGGCAATCGGGTGACCAGGCAAGGATATCCTTCCTGGCAAAATTATAATTACTCCTGATGATCCTGAAATGCGCAATAACATCCAGTACACCCATATAAGCCATTTCGCGAAAATGCCTGACAAGAGTGCCTCCTTCCTGCTCCATCCCTTCTCCCCCGAAGAACCTGAAATCCGCCTGCGGATCGGCCTTCCTGAGGGCCCTGATCAGGTTGGCGCCATGCAGGTCCCCTGAAGCTTCACCGGCAATTAAATAGTATTTCACTAGTTTTGTCTCCCTCAGATGAAATATTTAACCACTACCACTACTACAGCAAAAACAAAAGTAGCCATAAGGACCCCCCTGGCCAGGTACAACATGTTGGTCCAGATAAAAATAAAGAAGACCAGCAGGTTGGGTATCACACAGAGGCTGAGTATGGAGCTCAGTATCTCTTTTGAGATCATAATGCTGAGAAATTCTCCAACATCCAGCTGATTGAACCTTACCTGGTAAAAAATAAGGATGGTGATCACCGGAACGATAAGGCCGATGGCCAGTCCGAGCCGGACATCATTATACCGGGATAATTTATTCATTCAGATCCCATTTCTTCAAGTGATCCATTGCATCATACGAGGTCAGGTCAACATGAACCGGTACCACAGAGATATAATCGTTCTTTAAAGCCCATTCATCGGTATCCTCGGCATCGGGTTCCAGGTTAAAATATTCACCCGTCAGCCAGAAGTAATCTTTGTTCTGGGGATCAGTACGCTGATCAAACTCCTCCCTCCATACCCCCTTGTTCTGACGGCATATCCTGATACCTTTTATTTCCGAAAGGTTGTTCACCGGGAAATTTACATTCAGGCAGACACCCTCGGGAAGCCCGGTGGTTAATATATTTTCTATAATCGTATCGGCATATTTCATGATGCCTTTAAACCGGGCATCGGGAGAGAAATCCAGCAAGGACAGGCCGGCAGATGGTATCCCGTTCATGCAGCCCTCTATGGCAGCTGCCATGGTACCGGAATAGATAACAGAACTCGCTGAATTGGATCCGTGATTGATCCCTGCAAGGATCAGGTCGGGCCTCCTGTCAAGCAATTTATTCAAAGCCAGTTTGATGCAGTCCACAGGTGTTCCGTTACAACTGTATATAATCAGGTCTTCCTCCTCTTTCAGCTTTTGGATCCGGATAGGGGTTTTTACTGTAATGGCATGTGACATACCGGATTGCCCCTGGTCAGGTGCAATGACAAAGACTTTGCCTTTCGGGCGCATCAGCTCGATCAGGGAGTTTAAGCCCCTGGCATTAATACCGTCATCATTGCTTATCAGGAAAAGGCGTTCTCTATCCACAACCGGTCTGTTCAAAATTTAAGGAACAAAGATAATCATTATTTACTATCGCCACGGTCCGTCCCGCAGTTCCCAGCTCTCACTTTTTTATTACATTTGCATCTTACAAAAGCGCGTATTATCCATGAAGATATCATACAACTGGCTGAAGGATTATATTTCTACGGACCTGGATCCGGAAGAAATTGCAGACATCCTTACCAATACTGGCCTGGAGGTTGAGAACCTGGAAAAATTCGAATCAGTAAAAGGAGGACTGGAAGGCTGTGTTGTAGGAAAGGTCATCAAATGCGAAAAACATCCCAATGCCGACAAGCTGAGCATTACCAGTGTTGATATCGGGGAAGGCGAGCTCCTGCCGATAGTCTGCGGGGCGCCAAATGTGAGATCCGGACAGAAGGTGGTGGTGGCAAAAACCGGGACAACCCTCTATAAGGGGCAGGAGAGTATTACTCTTAGAAAGGTAAAGATACGCGGTGAGGTTTCAGAAGGGATGATCTGTGCCGAAGACGAACTCGGACTGGGAGATTCACACCAGGGGATCATGGTGCTTGATGAGGATACTGAACCAGGCATGGCTGCCCGGGATTATTTTGATATTTATACCGATACGGTCTTTGAGATCGGGCTCACCCCCAACAGGATAGATGGAGCTTCGCATTATGGTGCTGCCCGGGACCTGGCGGCATACCTGAATCTTTACGGTTCGGCTGAGCTGGTAAAGCCATCTGTTGAATCATTCAGCATTGACAATAAGGACAGGCAGATCGAAGTAATCATTGAAAATAAAGATGCCTGCAAAAGATATTCAGGCATTACCATCTCGGGGGTAAGGGTCGAAGATTCACCCCTTTGGCTGAAGAACAGGCTCCTTTCGGTTGGACTCAGCCCTATTAACAATATCGTTGATATTTCCAATTATGTGCTGTATGAATTGGGGCAACCCCTTCACGCATTCGATGCAGACAGGATCACCGGGGAAAAAGTCATCGTCCGGTGCATGAAGAAAGGCACCAGATTCGTTACTCTTGACCAGCAGGAACGCAGTCTTTCAGAAGAGGACCTGATGATATGCAACACAGAAGAAGGGATGTGTATTGCAGGTGTTTTTGGCGGCATTTCATCAGGGGTGTCTCAGCAGACGAGGAATATTTTCCTTGAAAGCGCCTGGTTTGATCCGGGATATGTACGGAAAACATCCAAAAGGCACGGACTTCCCACCGATGCCTCTTTCAGGTTTGAACGCGGGACTGATCCTGAAATGACGGTATACGCTTTAAAAAGAGCGGCTGCCATGATAAGGGACCTTGCGGGCGGGACCATCAGCTCGGAGATAGTGGATGTCTGTCCTGAAGCACCTATAAAAGCAGTGGCCAGGGTCAGGTATAAAAACATAGACAGGCTGATCGGCAAGAAGATTGACAAAACGGTCATTCATAAGATACTTGGTCTGCTTGATATAGAATCAGTTAATGCCGGCAAAGAAGAATTTGAAGCCATTATCCCCACATACAGGGTAGATGTAACGAGGGAGGCAGATGTTATTGAAGAGATCCTGAGGATCTACGGTTATAACAATATAGGTATCGGTCATAAAATGCTTTCCTCCATCAGTCATTTTGAAAAACCGGATAAGGAAAAGCTGACTTCCCTGATATCCAACTACCTTACAGATAACGGATTCAGCGAAATTGTCTGCAATTCTTTAAGCAAGGAAGCATATTATGAAGGAAAAAATGATATCATCAGGCTGTCCAATCCGATCAGCTCGGACCTGAGTGTAATGAGGACCACAATGGTTTTCGGGGGACTCGAAACCATATCCTATAACAGCAACCGCCAGCGTCCCAACCTTAAGCTTTATGAATTCGGAAATTGCTATACCCTGCAAAAAGATGAAGCAGTGCATAAGCCTGAAAAGGCCGGGGAGAGTATTGGTTCATCCGAAGCTTTGCTTAAATCCTTCAGGGAACAGGAGTTCTTTGCCCTGTTCATCAGCGGGAACAAAAGCCAGGAGAACTGGTTAGAGAAGACCTCCCAGGCTTCCTTCTTCCAGCTTAAGTCTTATACGGATAATATACTTAAAAGGCTTTCTATCTGTCCCGATGAACTGGATACGCGTCCGCATGAATCAGAGTACCTGTCTGAAGGGATTTCCTATTACCATCAAAATCTGAAAATCACTGAAATCGGTATATTAAAAAAAGAATTATTATCTAAATTTGATGTCAAAGTTGATGTCTTTTATTCTGAGATCAACTGGACAGGCTTACTCGGCAAGCTGGATGTACATGGTATTACCTTCAGGGAACTGCCGAAATTCCCGGAAGTAAAAAGAGACCTGTCAATGATACTGGATAAAAAGATCAGATACGAGGAAATACGAAAACTGGCCTTTGCTACTGAAAGGGAAAAACTTATAAGCATGTCATTGTTTGATGTATATGAAGGGAAGAACATTAGCCCGGACAAGAAATCCTATGCAGTCAGTTTTGTCCTTCAGGATGAGAGCCGGACTTTGACTGATAAGCAGATTGACACAATTATGAACCAACTGGCCACAACTTTTGAGAAAAAGCTGGGAGCCCGGATCAGAAAATAGCATATTATGGACAGAATAGAACTTTACCAGGGAGATATTACCCTGCTGGAAGTGGATGTAATAGTAAATGCAGCCAATACATCCCTTCTCGGAGGCGGCGGTGTAGACGGCGCCATTCATAAGGCTGCGGGACCCGGACTCCTTGAAGAATGCAAAACACTTGGAGGATGTGCTGTAGGAGAAGCCAAGGTAACCAGTGCCTATAACCTGCCGTGTAAATTTGTGATCCATACGGTCGGACCGGTATGGAAAGGGGGAAATGATAATGAAGCGGTCCTGCTGGAATCCTGCTACCGGAACAGTTTGAGGATAGCAGCTAATATGAAGCTCAGGCAAATTGCTATCCCGAACATAAGTACCGGGGTATATGGGTTTCCGAAAGATAAGGCGGCTGAGATAGCTATTGCTGCAGCAAGGGGATTCCTCGAAAACAATGAAGAGATAGAAAAGATCGTCTTTTCGGTATTTGACGCCGAGAACTTTGAGATTTATAAGCAAAAACTTGCACTCTGAAAAAAAGTAAGCCTTAAAGCTGCCGGATTAACAGTGAATGATGTAACAGATGGAGTAGCCATTGCAGATAAAGAAAAATTATTTACATTTACTTCCGGCAGAATACTAAGTATTGACTATTAGTACTCTCCAACCACTAAACCTCAGGAGGGTGTCGCCCCGAATACTCGGGAAGATACCCTCTTTTATATTACCTTTGTGTACATGGCACAGAACCCTGCATATGAGAAACTCAGAAAACAGAGGGATGATCTTCTGAAAGAAATTGCCAGGCTGGAAGATCAGTTAAAGGGACCCGCGCTGCCTGATGAAACAGGGCAGCAGGAACGCCTGGAAGATCTTCAGCATACCGAGGAAAAATTCAAAAGTATCATTGAGAATCTGAGTGAGGAATATATCTTTTATACTCATAACCGCAAAGGCATGATCACCTATGTCAGTCCATCCATAGAAAAGATACTGGGGTATACACAGGAGGAAGCACAGCGCAACTTCAGGGAGTTCCTTACGGAACATGAAATGAATAAGGAATCTCTCAGGCTCTCAGAACAAAGCCTCAGAGGGATAGCCTCAACGCCCTTCCTGAATGAATTGTACCACCGCGACGGGACCACCCGGATATTCTACAATACCGAAATCCCCGTATTTGATGATTCCGGACAGGTAAAGGAAGTTAACGGCATCGCCTATAACATAACCGACAGGCTTAAGGCCGAGGAAGAGCTGAAAAGGAAGGAGGAACGTTTCAGGTTGCTGGTGGAGACAATCTCAGAAGTATTCTGGATCTACGACCTGAAACAGGATAAACTGGTTTTTGTCAGTCCGCATTACGAAAAGATCTACGGCAAATCAAGAGAGAGCCTGTTCAGAAACCCGGGATCATTCCTGAAAACTATCCATCCCGATGATGTAGACAGAATAAAAAAAGCTTATCAGAAGATCAGTAAAGGGACCGGCATAAATGAGGAATACCGGATCCTTACCCCCGAAGGTGAGACAGTATGGATCTGGTCGAAGTCATTCATTAGTTTTGATGAAAAGTCTAAACCCAGGCTGTCTATTGGTACTGCACAGGATATTACCCAACGCAAACAGGATCAGCTGGAGAAGGACCTGCTGGCTGCAATAGTAGAAAACACTGAAGATCATGCAGTTATCAAAGACACTGAACTCAGGATCATAGCTTCCAATGCGGCCAATACCCGGGCAGCCGGCAAAAAGAAGATGGAAGAAATGATAGGAAAAACGGATATTGAGCTGTACGGCGACCATGAGCACGTAAGGCAATACATAAAAGACGATAAGAAAGCCCTGAGCATGAAAAAGGGTGAAACACTGGTGAATGAGCAGGTGTTTGTTTTTCCCGACAAAAAAAAGATACATACCCTGGTTAAGAAATTTCCTGTTTATGATTCAAAGAACCAGGTGATCGCGGTCGCATCGATTTCGCGAGACATCAGCGATTATAAGAATACCCTGGAAGAACTGGTAAAAAGTGAACAGAATTATAAAATGCTGATAGACAACCAGGGGGAAGGCATCGGCCTGATCAATGATGATTGCAGGTTTGTATTTGCCAATCCGCGTGCAGAGGAGATACTCGGGACAGGAAAGGGTAAGCTGATCAAGAAATCCCTGCTTGATTTTGTCAGCAAGGAAGAAGGCCGGAGGATGCAAAAAAAGATGACAAATCTGAAAACCGGGGATAAATCGACTTTCGAGGCTGTAATTAAGACCGGAAGCGGAGAGAAAAAGCATCTGCTTTTTACTGCAAAGAACCATGAAACCGGACAGGAAACGGGAGTCATATTTTTAATATTCAGGGATATATCCAAGAGAAAACTGGCTGAAAATGAATTAAAACAATCTGATAAACAGCTTACGGAAGCCATTGCTGCCAAAGACAGGTTTTTATCCATAATTGCTCACGACCTGAAAAATCCTTTTCATTCCATACTTGGTTTTTCCGGGCTGATGATGAATCACATGGATGACTACGATCGTGACCAGATACTCACTTTTGCACGAATGATCAATGAATCCTGCCAGCAATCTGCCAACCTTCTCGACAACCTGCTCAACTGGTCGAGGGCCCAGACCGGAAATATCCAGTTCACACCAGACCGTATTAACCTGCATCAGATAGTCATCGACAACATCAGGCTCCTGCAAAGCAATGCCTCTGCAAAAAATATTGAACTCATAAACCAGGTAAAGGAAGATACCCTGATCTGGGCCGACAAGAATATGATGAGTACCGTACTGAGGAACCTGATATCGAACGCTATCAAATTTACCAGGCCGGCAGGCAAAGTAAGTCTTAGCAGTAAGCCCAGGAAGCAATTCACAGAAATAACAGTAGAAGATAACGGCATCGGAATTCCTGAGACAGTTATCGGTAATATGTTCAGGATAGATAAGAGCCACACGACTACCGGGACTGCCAACGAGGAGGGAACAGGACTGGGCCTTATACTGTGCAAGGAATTTGTTGATATGAACGGTGGAAGCATAGAGGTAAAATCAAAACCAAACAAAGGTACCAGATTCATTGTCCTGGTTCCAAGCGTACCTGAAACCCATTAACCCACAGCATTATGCGAGCAGTAAGCCGGAAACTTATTTTTATCCTGTTATCAATTGCAACAGCAATAAGTGCAAGCGGACAGAAAGATGAAAACCTCGTCCTGACCCTTAAGCAAAAAAAACCTGTGCTCTGCATAGCCTTCTCACCAGACGGAAAACTCCTGGCCAGCGGTGGAGAAGATAATATGATACATATCTGGGATCTTGGTTCAGGAGAAATAATCCAGAATTTTGAGGGACACTCCCAGCCGGTCCGTTCACTTACCTTCTCTTCGGACGGAGAACTCCTGCTGAGTGCAGCAGGTATCCGGATCATCCTCTGGAACAGGACCAACCAGGCTGTAAGGAGGTTTAACGGACACACAACCATGATCTGGAACGTTGTCTTCTCTCATGATGAAAAGCAGGTTATAAGTACCAGCCTGAAAAACAAATTCAGTATATGGGATACAGAAACAGCAGAAAAGCTGACCAGCCTGGAGGGGCACAAAAAAAGCGCCCTGGCAGTGGATGCCAGCAGCGACGGATCATTCCTGGCCAGTGGTTCCCTTGACCAGAGCATTGTGATCTGGGACTATAATTCCCGGGAAATCATCAAAACCATCAATGCTCACGGTGGAAATATTTATTCAGTCTGCTTCTCACCGGATAACCGCTTCCTGGTCAGTGCCTCAATGGACGGAACCGCCAAAACCTGGGATGTTCAAAGCGGAAAGATCATTCATATCCTGGAAGGTCATACATATGCGGTCATGCAGGCCGGGTATTCGCCTGATGGAATGTACATAGTTACAGCATCCTATGATAAAACAGCACGGTTGTGGGAAGCGTCTACCGGAAAAAGCCTCTATGTGTTTGACGGTCACGATGATGTCCTGAACGCCGCAGCATTCTCACCGGACGGACGGCAAATAGCAACTGCATCGAATGACGGTACCATCTTGATCTGGCAGATGACCCCCAGGTATATTGCCGAAGCCTATTACTGGTCAGAGATACAGGAGGAATTTGACCATGCGGAGATTATGAAGCCCAAAGAGAAATCAGAATCCAAACCGGACTATAACCTGCGGATGGAGGAAGCAAAAAAATACAGGGAAGAAACCTACCTGAAATACTACCGGATACACATGGTCGAGCTGGAGAATAAGCAGCAGTGATCCTGTTTGGTCATTATCCATAAAATAACCACCTTTGAGCCTTTGTTTTCAAATCAATGACGGATCTTACTATTGGAAAACCGGCAAAGCTGATTTTTAATTTTGCCATGCCCATGTTATTGGGAAACCTCTTCCAGCAATTATATAATATTGTAGATACTATTATTGTTGGGAATTTCCTTGGTAAAGAGGCGCTGGCAGCCGTCGGAGCATCCTTCCCCATCATTTTTACCCTGATTTCGCTGATAATCGGAGTGGCCAGCGGAGGTACCATTGTTATTGCCCAGTATTTCGGAGCCAAAGACCTGGATAAGGTTAAAAAAACCATTGAGACCCTGTATATCTTCCTGTTTATTGCAGCCCTTGTGCTTACGGCTGTCGGAATATATTTTACGGAAGGGATCTTTCGCCTGATACAGTTACCCGAAGAGATCATGCCTGAGGCAACCTTGTATCTGTCGATATACCTTTCAGGACTCCTTTTCTTCTTCGGTTTTAATGCGACCAGCGCCATTTTGCGCGGACTCGGTGATTCAAAGACACCCCTGTTTTTCCTGATCCTTTCTACTTTTTTCAATATTGGCTTTGACCTCCTGTTCGTCGTGGTATTCAAATGGGGTATTGCCGGGGTCGCAATCGCTACCGTAATATCCCAGGCAGGTGCCTTCCTGACCGCCATGATCTATCTCAATAAGTATCATAAGATCATCCATTTCCGGTTCCCCGAGTACAGGTTCAACAGGGAGATCTTTAAACAGAGCATCCGGATAGGACTTCCCACCGGCTTTCAGCATACCTTTGTTTCCATGGGTATGATGGCCGTGATGGCGATAGTAAATACCTTCGGTACTGATGTGATCGCAGGGTATTCCGTAGCCGGCCGTATCGACTCCCTGGCCATACTTCCGGCCATGAACTTTTCAGCCGCACTGGCGACTTTTGTGGGACAGAACCTTGGAGCCAATAAGCTGGATCGCGTGCGATCCGGGCTGAAAGCCACCATAATAATGTCGTCGAGCATTTCAGTGCTGGTGACACTGCTGATCATCAGCCTGAAATATACCATTATTAAAATGTTCACCTCAGATCCGGAGGTGATACGCATAGGTGCGGAATACCTGGTTATCGTCAGCTCCTTCTACCTGATTTTCACCCTGATGTTTAAGATCAACGGGGTACTCAGGGGAGCAGGTGACACCCTGATCCCCATGTTCATCACCCTGCTCTCCCTGTGGGTGATCAGGATTCCCTTTGCCTGGTTTTTTTCCGACCGGATCGGGGAAGCCGGCATCTGGTGGTCTGCCCCGGCAGGATGGATAGTCGGCCTGACACTCTCCTATTTCTATTACCTCTCCGGCAAATGGAAGTCAAAAGTGGTAGTCAAACCGGTGAGAGTCTGAGGTAACTTGAAAATTGCCGCGAAAGACTTAAATTTGCTGTATACCATGACAACATAAAATCAATTGTATGTTACAATCCATGACCGGCTACGGAAAGTCAGCAAGTGAGAGCGGGGACAAAAAAATTTCAGTAGAAATAAAATCCCTGAACAGTAAGCAGCTGGATATCAGTGCCAGGGTTCCCTTGCTTTTCAGGGAAAAGGAACTGGAGATCCGCAACATGGCCGGCAAATCTCTCAGGCGTGGCAAAATCGATATCAATATCCTGATTGAAGCTTCGGATGAAAACCACAAGCATCAGATAAACACAGAGACAGTCCATGATTACATCAGGCAGCTCAGGGAAATTGAGAAAGACAGCGGACTCAAGCTGTCAGACCAGTTGCTTCAGACTGTTATGAGGCTCCCAGACGTACTGAGCGCTGAAAAAGAAGAACTTCTTGAAGAAGAATGGCAGGCTGTCGCATCATGTATCAGTGCTGCCCTCAGTGAAGTAATTCAATTCAGGGACCAGGAAGGAAAGGTCCTTGAAACAGATATGAAAGACAGGGTTGGCTCAATACTTGAATTATTAGGGAAGATAGCTGAACATGAAGATAACAGGCTTACTGCCATTCGCAGTAAAATAGAACAGCATGTCAGGGAACTGGTGCAGGCTGACAGCATTGACCAGGACCGGTTTGAACAGGAAATGATCTATTATCTTGAAAAAATGGATTTCACAGAAGAGAAAGTCAGGTTGAAAAATCACTGTGATTTTTTCATCGATACCCTGAAGGAGTCCGAACCAACAGGTAAAAAGCTTGGATTCATCAGCCAGGAGATGGGCAGGGAGATAAATACCCTGGGATCGAAGGCGTCAGATTCAGCCATTCAGAAGATAGTCGTGGAAATGAAGGACGAGCTTGAGAAGATCAAGGAACAATTACTGAATGTCTTATAATGGAAGGAAAACTGGTCATTTTTTCAGCCCCCTCGGGAGCAGGTAAAACTACCCTGGTCAGGTACCTTCTTGGCCGGGATCTGAAACTGAACTTTTCTGTTTCTGCCTGTACCCGGCCACCACGCGCGGGAGAGGTCCACGGAAAGGATTACTATTTTCTGCCGGTGAAGGATTTCAGGCAGAAAATCGACAGGGGGGAATTCGTGGAATGGGAAGAAGTCTATAAGGATCACTATTACGGCACATTGCATTCGGAGCTGCAAAGGATATGGGATAAAAAGGAGCATGTCATCTTCGACGTTGATGTGCGCGGGGGACTGAACCTTAAGAAACAATTCAAGGAAAGGGCCCTTTCGGTTTTCGTACGTCCGCCCTCCCTGGAAGATCTGAAAGAAAGGCTGATCTCCCGCTCGAGTGATGACAGGTCAACGATAGAGATAAGGATAACCAAAGCAGGTGAGGAAATGAAATATGCTGCACAGTTCGACAATATCCTTGTAAATGACAACCTGGAGGAAGCGCAGAACCAGGCATACTTAATTGTAAGGGAATTTCTTATTGCCGGCAGTAAGAGCTAAGGATTTGCACCCGTTCTCAAAATGTTAATCGAATAAAACGTCCATGAAAACCGGTCTGTACTTCGGAAGCTTCAATCCTGTTCACATCGGCCATATGGCGATAGCCAATTATATGGTGGAATTTACGGATCTTGACCAGTTGTGGTTCTTGGTGAGCCCGCAGAACCCTTTTAAAAAGAGGCACACACTTCTTGACGATCATCACAGGCTGGAAATGGTCCGCAGGGCCATTGAGGGTGACGAGCGATTCAGGGAATCCGATATTGAGTTTAAAATGCCCAGACCCTCATATACCATTGATACCCTGGCATACCTGTCTGAAAAACAAGCTTCAAATGAATATGTGCTGATAATGGGATCCGACAGTCTTCCCGGATTTCTGAAGTGGAAAAATGCCGATCAGATCGTCAGGAATTACCCGCGGTATATTTATCCCAGGCAGGACTACCCTGTTGATGTCAAAGAACACCGGAACATCAGAATAGTTGAGGCTCCCAGGATCGAAATATCTGCCAGTATGATACGCAAGGGGATACAGGAGGGCAAGGATATGAGGCATTTCCTTCCGCCAGGCGTCTGGAAATATCTTGATGAGATGAATTTTTACAGATAAGAACTCCGTCCCTAAGTCCCGGTTACTTCATAGACAACATCCATGCCTCTCCTGATGGCCTCTTCATTTACAGGTATCAGGTGGTGGTACCTCTCAGGCAGTGATTTTTTCAGTCCTTTCATGACATTGTCAAGCAGAACAATGGGTTTGATTTTCAAATAGCCGCCCAGGACTATCATATTAAAGGTGCGGGTGGTAGACATTTTAGTAGCTTCATCGGCAGCATCAATCCGGAAAACACTTATATCCTTCCTTTCAGGATGGCGGCTGATGCCGTTCCCGTCATACAATAACAATCCACCCTTTTTGATCTTTTCTTCGAATTTATCCAGTGACTGCTGATTCAACAGGATGGCAGTATCAAATTCATTCAGTACAGGTGAACTGACCCGCTCATCACTGATTATCACAGTAACATTGGCGGTTCCTCCCCTCATCTCCGGTCCGTAAGAAGGGAACCAGCTGACCTCCTTATCCTGCATGATCCCTGAGTAAGCAAGTATTTTCCCCATAGATAATACTCCCTGTCCACCAAAACCGGCAATGATTATTTCTTCAGTCATTATTTATTAGAATTACTTTTTATTTGCGAACCTGCGAATCTGCGAATTACTTCAGTTCCCCGTCCACCTTAATATCCCCCAGGGGATAAAAGGGGAACATGTTCTCTTCCATCCATTTGTTTGCCTGTACCGGGGTCATTTTCCAGCCCGAATTACAATTTGAAACGACTTCTACAAATGACAGGCCTTTCTTGAGAGTCTGATTCTCAAATGCTTTCATAATAGCCTTCCTGGCCCGCCTGACATTCCCGGGTTTATGGACCGATTGCCTGGAAACATACCAGGTGCCGGGCAATTGTGCAACCAGCTCGGTCATCTTGATAGGATTCCCCATAGTTTGGACATTCCGCCCGTAAGGAGAAGTTGAAGATCTCATTCCCGGTAGCGTGGTCGGAGCCATCTGTCCGCCAGTCATCCCGTAGATCCCGTTGTTAATGAATATGATGGTGATATTCTCCCCGCGATTGCAGGCGTGTATGGTCTCGCCGGTACCGATGGCTGCCAGGTCCCCGTCTCCCTGGTAGGTAAATATATACTTGTCAGGCATGACACGTTTCAGTCCCGTGGCCACTGCAGGCGCCCTTCCATGAGCAGCCTGAAGCATATCTATGTCCATAAACTCATATGCCAGCACGGAGCATCCCACCGGTGCAATCCCGATCACCTCAGACTGTATACCCAGCTCTTCTATGACTTCCATAATAAGCCGGTGAACAGTACCATGCCCGCAACCCGGACAATAACTCAGTGCCTTGTCGAGTAAAAGGGGAGTTTTCTTGTAAACCAGGTTTTCGGGTTTTACAATGTCTTTAATTTCCATACTTTCTTTTACTTCCATAACTAAGTTTTCATGATTTGATGCTCAAGAGCTTCCAGTACTTCGTTGGGGGAATGTACCATCCCGCCATACCTGCCATAGTGCATAACAGGCACCTTTCCTTCAACGGCCAGCCTGACGTCCTCTATCATCTGACCGGCATTCATTTCAACGCTCAATATGCCCTTCAGATGGCTGGTATGAGCCATTATTGCCTCGTAGGGATATGGGAAGAGGGTAATGGGCCGGAATAATCCAACTTTTATTCCTTTATCACGGGCCAGCTGTACCGTTTTCTGGCAGACCCGGGAACTCGATCCGTATGCAACCAGCAGGTACTCGGCATCATCACAATTAATTTCCTCATACCGGATATCCTCCTTCGCCCTTCGGTACTTAGCCTGCAGGTCCTCGTTGTGTTCCTCCATTTTCGCGGAATCAAGGTCCAGTGAAGTAATTATATTGCGTTCACGGTCCGGGGTCTTTCCTGTCGCTGCCCAGGACTGGTCAAATTCAGTAGCCCTTGGTTTTTGTTCCATAAGTTCTACCCTTTCCATCATCTGCCCTATCAATCCGTCGGTCAGTATCATAACAGGATTGCGGTACTTGAATGCCAGTTCAAATCCCAGGTCGACGAAATCAGCCATTTCCTGAACAGAAGCAGGGGCAAGCACTATAAGATGATAATCTCCATGTCCGCCACCCTTGGTTGCCTGGAAATAATCAGCCTGGGATGGCTGTATGGTACCCAGTCCCGGTCCGCCCCTCACGACATTAACCACCACACATGGTAATTCTGCTCCGGCTATATAGGAAAGGCCTTCCTGGTAAAGAGAGATTCCCGGACTGGATGAAGAAGTAATTACCTTTCTGCCGGCACCGGCCGCACCATAGACCATATTAATCGCAGCCAGTTCACTTTCAGCCTGGAGTACGACCATTCCTGTGCGTTCCTCAGGTTTCTCAGCCATCAGGTATTCAAGAACCTCCGACTGGGGTGTGATGGGATATCCAAAATAAGCATCTGCACCAGCCCTTATGGCTGCCTCAGCAATAGCTTCATTTCCTTTCATTAAGCGAAGTTCCTTCTTCATAGATCTCACAATTTTTATGATCCCGTGATACCGGTCAGGATGGTACAGTTACCTTGTAGACTGTTATTACTCCGTCAGGACAGACCAATGCACAGTTACTGCACCCCGTGCAGGCATCAGGCACCTCCATGTAAGCATAATGATAGCCTTTGCCATTAACCCGTCTGTCCATCCTGATAACGCTGGTGGGACAAGCTTCGATGCAAAGCTCACAGCCCTTGCAACCCTCAATATCAACTACTATTGCTCCCCGCTGCTTTGCCATATCTGATAGTTAAATTTTCAGTTATAATTTATCAAAAATAAGAATTATGCCACAGAGTATCCAGATTATCCTTAAATATTATTTGTCTTACTCTCCCGTAACCGCTTATCAAAATGCCCGGATCAGTGATCCCTGCTGAATCTCTTCAGCCTCTCCTCCAGCAGGGGCATCTGCTCCAACCCTGTTTGTGAAACACAGGCCCTGAGTCCCTCAATACGCTCACTGCCTGTTATTTCAAGTGAAATAGCACTGATGCCATAATATAAGAGCCTTTTTAGCAACCGGGCCCCGGTAAAACCGGGATATGAAATAGTAAAATAGAACCCGTCTGCTATAGGTTCATCAATATCCATATCATAAACTAAGTTGAAGCCGTATTTCAGGAACAGCTCCTTCATGATCCTGGCACGCTGGCCATACTCCCGAACCTCATCAACGATATTGAATTTCCCCTCGTTAGCTGCTTTAAGAATGGCAGCCACTGCAAACTGGGCAGAATGGCTTGCCCCTGCCGATAAAGCATAAAGAGCCCCGAAAATGATTGAATGGCCGAACCTGTCAGTAGTATAATACCTCAGAAGATCAGGGTACCTCCTGTTAAAAAGAACATCTGACATTACCATCATGCCTATCCTCTGTCCGGCATAGCTGAAGGTCTTGCTACAGGATATCAATAACATGAAATTATCCGTATACCTTCCAACTGTTGCCTGGAAAGGAGGTTCTCCCGGTGAGGAAACATCCTTGCGAAAATCCATGCCAAAGTAAGCCAGGTCCTCTATGACAATTGCATCATACTGAGTAGCCAGTTCTCCTATGATCTGCAGTTCCTCTTCTGTAAAACAGATCCATGAAGGATTGTTGGGATTGGAATACAATATGCTGGAAACCCTTCCTGTATCCAGGTATTCCTTCATCTTATCCTTCAGTTTCTTCCCCCGGAAATTGTAAACATCGAAGGTGCGGTACGAATGCCCGAGGACAATGCACTGTTGCTTCTGCACCGGGAAACCCGGATCCAGGAACAGGGTTCCTTCCCTGTTCCGGTTATTCCTGTTGGCTACCAGGAAAGCAGCCATACTCCCCTGCATACTTCCGACAGTAGCCAGGCAGGCCTGCGGGGAGATATCCAGATCGAGAAAGAGCTTACAGAACCTTGATATTTCCCTTTTCAGTTCCGGTATGCCTTCGATATTGGCATATTTCGAGGCCACACCCCTTTCCAGGGCCGCAATTTCAGCTGCCGTACCCACATCGGCAGGTTCGAGTCCGGGCACCCCCATCTCCATCCTGATAAACCGCTCACCGGTAGCAGCCTCAATATCGTTGACAAGCTTTACTATTTCCCTGATTTTTGCTTCCCCCAGGTTACTCAGGCCCATCTCATTGATCTTGGAGGTGACAATATTATAGTCAACAGGTGTCTGTTCCATTAATGTGAAAACGGTTTAAGTTAGCCAGCACAAACTTAGCTAAAGCAGTTTTTCTCAGAAAAAAATCCAATGTGTTAAAAAACAAATCGACAGGATGAAAGGCGGAAATTTATCCCAACCTGATCCGTGCATCCACCGCTGCCACCTGCTCCGGGGTCCCAAGCAAAGGGTTCAGATCCATTTCTGATATTTCCGGGACTACCGATACAAGCTGGGACATTTTCAGCAGTATTCCTGTATACATGGGAATACTGATCCCCTGTTGTCCTCTCAGCCCTTCAAGCACCCGGTAAGCCTTCAGTTCCCTGATCATCGCCAGGGCTTCCTCTTCAGCCAGGGGAACAAGGGCTGTACTTACATCCTTGAGGGCCTCTACGAAAATGCCCCCCATACCACACATGATAAGGTGACCGAATTTGTCCTCTCTTTTTACACCTGCAAACAATTCAGTACCTGTCAGCATCTGTTGTATAAGGACGGCTCCGGTATCCCTTATCCCCATAAGCCTGCCAAACTCCCTGTCCAGCTGTTCCAGGTCTCCTATATTCAGGGCCACTCCTCCGACATCCGATTTGTGAAGCGGTCCGACAACCTTCATTACCAGGGGAAACCCCAGCCGTTCAGCGCAGCTCCTGGCTTCCTCAACAGTAGCTGCCAATTCTTCCTGTACCCTTGAAATGCCTGCTGCATCAAGCATTCTTTGAGTATCAGAGGGAGTAAGGTAGCCGGTATCCGATTCCTGAACAATCTGCCTGAGTACAGCACGGTCAATGTCAGCAGTCCCGTGTGCTGTCTCAACAGGACAGGGTGTGTTATGGATCCTGGCCATTGCTCTTCCCAGCACTACTTCATCGGGGAAATTCACTCGTCCTTTCGCCAGGAATTCTTCAATTTCCGATTTTACATTGATGACCGAGGGCAGTACCGGGAAAATCGGTTTCCTGCAGGTATTCATTTTCTCATCCAACAAGGTATATACATCGTTGACAGGGAATAATCCGGGACTGCCAAAAATAACTGCCATCCCGTCTATGTCGTCAAAATAATTCTCACAGTAATCAATAATGTACCCCAGTTGTTCTGCATTTCCTGTCGCCAGGAAATCAATGGGGTTGGAAACCGAAGAACCGGGGTACAGGTGTTCAAGAAGTTCTTTTGCTTTTGGATGAGATATGCCAGGTACCTGCAATCCGCCTTCCGATAATGCATCGGTAAGCATAACAGCCGGTCCGCCGGCATGGGTAATGACAGCAATCCTGCTCCCCTTCAGCTCTTTATTCATGAATACGGATGCCACCCCTACCAGTTCCAACCGGCTATAGCACCTGACTATCCCGGCTTTACGCAGCAGGGCATCCACGGCCGAATCCGGACTGGCCAGGGCACCCGTATGGGAGGAGGCTGCGCGGCTGCCGGCCTCTGATGTCCCGGCCTTGATGGCAGCAATCCGGCAGCCCTTTTTTATGAGTGACCGGGCGTGAGTGAGCAATACATCCGGTTTATCAATGTTCTCGATATACAGCAGCTTGACCCTTGAACTCGTTTCAGGGTCAAATGTTTCATCAAGGTGTGCCAGTACCTCTTCCACTCCGGTTTGTGCACTGTTCCCGACCGAATACACACTTGAGAAAGTCAGGCCGTTGGGTATCCCGGCTTCCATGATGAATACAGCAGTGGCACCTGATCCTGAAATTAAGTCACAGCCGGCAGGATCGAGCCTGGGAACAGGGGTTGTGAACACTCCCCGGTACTGCCGGTTTATCACCCCGATGCAGTTGGGCCCTATCAGAGAACCCTTATACTTTTCAACTGTTTCAGCAATTTCCTTTTCCATTCGCGCCCCTTCTTCACTTTCCTCTGCAAAACCCGCGGAAAGAATGATGAATCCACGGGTTTTTTTATTGGCTGCCAGGTATTTAACCGTATCAGGACAATGAGCTGCGGCGATGGCCAGTATCGCCAGGTCCGTATCAGGGAGCAGCTCTACAGAGCGGTAAGATCTCACACCCTGCACCTCCTCCTCTTTTGGATTAACCACATAGAGCTGTCCGGGAAAACTCCCGTCCAGGAGGTTTTTCAGGATCTTTCCTCCGGGTTTCTGAAGTGTGTTCGATCCGCCGATAACGGCAATGGATCCGGGATTGGTTAATTCTCTGACCAGCATAGTATAGAAGTTATAAAGTTAGCAAGTTCCAGGTTCGCATAAGAAGTTACAAATACGAAAGTTCCAGGTTCGTAAAATTGAAAGTTACAGCTTCGTTTAATAAGATTCCATAACTTGTCTTACAAAATTAAACTTCTAACAAGTAAAAAAATATATTATGCCATATAACACTGATCTTGAATACAGGATTGACCAGTTTGTGGTGTTGCATATTTTCTCAATGGAAATATGAGATTCGCGGTGCATAAGGTTTATCTTATCATCCGGTGCAGTAACATTCCCTCATCAAGAGCCGCGATCTGGAGTTACTGCCTAAGGCTCATAATCAACCTTCCAGTAAGAATTAACCTCCGTCTTTATTATTATCAACATTATTTGTGCATGATAATAGTAGTATTTAAGCATTAAGGAGAAACGTACAATTCAGCTTCATACAATTTAAGATGAGTAAATCAATATCTACTTCATTTGATCGTGTTTACATGAGGATAAAAGAAATCCTGGAAGGGGCTCGAATCAAGGTTTATCGAACGGCTAACATTGAAATGCTTCTAGCATATTGGAATGTGGGTAGGGAAATTGTCGAAGAAGAACAAAAAGGCAAGGATCGAGCAGAATATGGCAACTTCTTAATTACAAACCTATCTGCTAAGTTGACAAAATCATTTGGTAAAGGTTTTACCAAGAGTAACCTTAATTATATGAGGAAGTTTTACCAGACATTTGAAAAAGTCCACGCACTGCGTGGAGAATTGTCTTGGACGCATTACCGTCTGCTGTTAAAGGTAGAAGAAGAGAATGCCAGGGAGTTTTACATAGACGAAGCAATTACCGGAAACTGGAGCACCAGGCAGCTTGAAAGGCAAATAAACAGCCTTTATTATGAGAGGATTTTATTAAGTCAAAAGCAGTGTAAACATACTGTTGTTGTGGAGGCTACCAAAAAAAAGAAGAGAATGCCACCATTCGGTTTCATTAAAGACCCATTCATACTTGAGTTTCTGGATGTAAAAGAAAATGAGAAACTTGCTGAAACTTCACTAGAATCAGCACTGATAGTAAAACTGCAGCAGTTTTTACTTGAACTCGGTAACGGTTATGCATTTGTCGGCCGTTAATACAGAATTACAGCTGACAACGAACATTTTTATATCGACCTGGTGTTTTACAATTACATTCTCAAGTGTTTTTTGTTAATTGACCTGAAGACACAAAAACTAGTCCACCAAGATATAGGACAAATGGATTTTTACGTCAGGTATTTTGAAGATAAGATCAAACAAGCAGAAGATAATCCCACATTGGGACTTATTTTATGTACGGACAAAAACCATACAATAGTGAAGTACAGTGTTCTGAGCGAGGGTAAACAAATATTCGCTTCGAAATACCGACTATATCTTCCAGATGAAGAATCTCTGAAAGAAGAGATCCAAAGAGAGAGGGACTTTTTGGAAAGCGAGCAAACCCTCCATGATTGAGGATTTAATCGAGGATCAGAATTTTGTTGATCAGCCTTTTCAATAAGATAAGTGAGGCCCTTCCCAACCAGCAGATCATTATTTACAATAACCGGCCCATTTTTTTTAGCCTGAAATTTTTAAGTCCGGACTCATCTTGTAAATTTACTGCCTGAAAGTCATCATTCTTTTCATGAAATTACTCCCTGCAAGCATAACACCGGTTCTTATCTTCCTGCTGACTGCTGCACATCTGCAGGCACAGGACTTTGATGAGATATTCAGGGAAGTGGTCATGAAAACAGATACCAGTACTTACCTGTATACTGTCAACACCCTGGTTTTAAATGGTGAGAAGCATTTATTCTTTCAGTATGACAGCGAAGAAAAAATTGCCGAATTTGAGCTGGTACCGAATGATATGAGCATCATTGACAGTTTATCAATTGTCCCTTCGGGTGATTTTGAGATCATTGATTCTCTGCTGAATGTTAATTATGAATACTTTCGCTTCAAGGTCCAGTTCACTGACCTTACTGCCAGTGAATTCCTGAAATTCAGCTTC
>CAZILN010000064.1:0-2422 GCA_964540005.1 uncultured Bacteroidaceae bacterium
TACCATCTGGCCGAAATAGGGTAATATGACCTCGATAAGTATCAGTGCGATGACCAGTCCCAGCAGGCTCATAAATACCGATTCCCCGAGGAACTGCCGGACCAGGTTGGTCCTGGCTGCACCCATCACCTTCCTCATCCCTACCTCCCTGGCCCTTTTTGTTGATCTTGCAGTGGTCAGGTTCATGAAATTAATGCATGCGATCAGCAGTATGAATAAGGCTATAGCTGAATAAATGAGCATGCCGGTTTTTGATCCAACCGGACCAAGTTCCCCCGAAAAGCCAGAATTCAGGTGTATATTCCTGATATTCTGCAAGGAGGCATTGATAGAGCCACCGGCAGTCTCGTAAAGATGGTTGATGTTCTTATACATGAAGTCCGGCAATTTAGCTTCAAGGGCTTCTACCGGGTAATCCGGAAGCAACTCAACATAATGATAGTACTGCATGCCCCCGTTCCAGTCCATATACAACCTTTTATCCCTGAAAAGGGAAGAAAAGGAAACCAGTGAGCTGAACTGAAGATGTGAATTTACCGGTGGTGTTCTTACGATGCCGGTAACCACCATGTCATCTGCATTGTTCCAGCGTACCACTTTTCCGACAGGGTTCTCTTCTCCAAAAATAATCCTGGCAGTTTCCTCCCCGAGCACAAGAGAATAGGGCTCACAGAGCACCTTCTCCGGATCACCGGCTATAAGTTCAAATGAAAACATGCTGAAAAGGGAAGAATCAGCATATAAGATATGATCTACCTGATAAGACCTGTCACCCAGGGAAAAATATCCTTCCCTGTATGTCGAGAAGCGGGTAGTACTAATTACTTCAGGATATTCAGCAACTAGATCCGGTCCGACAGGCGCCGTCATCTGCGGACTAATGGCCCGGCCATCAGGATCAACCATTTCGAAGACCATCCTGTAAATACAGTCTTTCTTCTCATGGAATTTATCATAACTTAACTCATGCTTGATATATATCATTATAAGCAGACTGCAGGTAATGCCGATAGACAGGCCGAAAATATTAATCAGCGTATAAACCGGGTTCCGCAACAAGTTCCTCAAGGCAGTGGTTATATAATTCCTGATCATGAAGCTCTGATTTCGTATTGATAAAAGTATTTATCAATTAACATACCAATATGATCTATAATGCTGACTAACTGAACATTAGGGCCCATATTCATTATAAGGTTTTTGTCTTTATGTTTCATATTGTAACAAATAAGTGTATCAAAGTGCAACATTTTGTACCTTAGCATATCATCGCGGCAGGCAATTATGGACGAAAAGAAAGGAAAAATACTCGTAGTAGATGATGATCCGGACATTCTCCTGACCATCAGGGTAATTCTTAAAAAGCAATTTGAAACGATAACTACTGAATCGGATCCTCAGCGGCTCGGGAGCCATATAAGGAAGGGCGATTTTGATGTGATTTTGCTGGATATGAATTTCCGAATGGGTGCAACCAGTGGACGGGAAGGGATCAGCTGGCTGCAGAAGATCATGAAACTGGACAGTGAGGCTGTGGTAATTCTGATGACTGCTTACGGGGATATTGACCTTGCCGTGAGAGCTATGAAAGAAGGTGCCGTGGATTTCATCGTCAAACCCTGGAATAATAAGCGCCTGCTTGCGACTGTAGAGAACGCTGTAAAACTCAAAGAATCGCGAAGAGAGATCGCCAGGTTGAAATCAAAGGAAAGCCTTCTGATAAAGGATATTGACAACCTGTTTGCAAACATTGTCGGCCAGTCAAAACCTATGCAGAAGATATATGAACTGATTCGCAAGGTTGGCCCGACTGATGCCAATGTACTGATACTGGGGGAGAACGGGACAGGTAAAGAACTGGTGGCACGGGCGCTGCACAGAAACTCAGAACGCTCAAACGAGATCTTTGTATCAGTTGACCTGGGAGCCTTGCCGGATACATTATTTGAAAGTGAACTATTCGGTCATGTTAAAGGAGCTTTTACCGATGCAAGGGAAGACCGTCCCGGGCGATTCGAGATCGCAGACGGCGGGACCCTCTTCCTCGACGAGATCGGGAACCTATCAGTTTCCATGCAGGCTAAATTGCTGACCGCCGTACAAAACAGAATGGTGACCCGGATCGGGTCAAATAAGGAAATACCTGTGGATATCAGGCTGATCTCGGCCACCAATGTCCCGATAAACGAGATGATCTCCAGTAAGCAGTTCAGGGAAGACCTGCTTTACCGTATCAATACGGTAGAGATCAGGATCCCGCCACTCAGGCAGCGTACAGAAGATATTCCCCTGCTGGCCGACCATTTTACAGAGATAGTAGGCAAACAATACAATAAACCGGGTATCAGGCTCAGTACAGACAGCTACAGGAAGTTATCTGAATATTCATGGCCGGGAAATGTCAGGGAACTGCAGCATGTTA
>CAZILN010000065.1:0-21197 GCA_964540005.1 uncultured Bacteroidaceae bacterium
CAATAACCTGCAAACCCCCTGGGAAACCTCATCACTGACCGGGGATTTTTATTTTGTGGACCAGAGAAGGGGCGGACCGGTTAATACAGCAGATGAATCAGGGAATAATTCAGCGGAAAACCCGGTAGATGATGCCCTCCCTGAAGAAGATATTTATCGATCCTCCGTTGGTTCATTGGAGGCTACCTGGAAAGCCAGCGAGGAAGGTTATTTTTTCTACATCAATGACGTGGATGAGTCATCCAATACTCAAAGTGACGGATTTAACAACAACCTTATTATATACCATCCGGAATCCGGACAAACTTTCCTGCTGGAACAGTTCTACCTTACTACAGACAATATTTTAAAACCTGCAAAACATATAGAATCTTCATCAGATGCTTTCTGGTGTGCCAATGAGAATGGATACTGGTTACTGGTAAAAGGTATGAACGTTGCCCTGACTTCAATCGATCTCTGGGTAGATAACAACCTGCTCGTGTTTGTCCCGGAAACAAACGAATATTACATTTTGCGGGACTATGAAAACAGGAAGGATCTTACCCTTCGCGCAGCCGAGAAGCTATTCACGAATAACAGCACCCTCTGGAGGGCCAGTAATGGTTACTGGTTGTATCTGAACGGTGAATCCATAGCATCCCGTACCTATAACAGCTGGTCGGGGAATGACCTGATCGTTTATGACCAGGAGGGCAAAGGCTCCTACCTGCTGAAGGATTATTATAACCGCAATGACAACAAATTAAGAGCCAGCTTCGTCCTGGCCGGCCCCGGGGTGATGACCTGGAAACGGGAAGAAAACACTTATTATGTCTACCGCGACAACGTACTGATCTCCAATGACGCTAATTTATGCCTCTCGGGCAATGACCTGCTGATCTATGAAAAACCAACACAGCAGACCATACTGTGCGAGGACTGGGCCAATCGTGGTGACGGACAAATCAGGGAGGCAGAGGTATTGTTCTCACCTACAGCTTCCTTCTGGCGAAGGGACAGCGATACTTTTTTATTTTACCAGGAAGGGGAACTGGTGGAACGCAAACTTGAGACCAAACAGAAGAACGACGACCTGGAAGTTTATGACAGTGAATACGATAAAACTTATATTTTCCCGGGATATGCCACTGTAGAGGATAACAAATTCAGGGCAGCGGTGCTGAAAACAGGAGTGGAATTCAGGTAAGTACCAGGCATCCGGAAAATTGACGGCAGCTTATCAGGCTGTAATTATCAGGATTCTGATACACTAGTCCGGAAGGACATTACGTAATCAGGCATTAATTTTCAGGTAGTCTATCATCAGGGGGATGTCAAATTCCTTGATCCCGTATCTGACCAGGTACCTGGTGTCTTCTTTCATAACCCCGGTATACCATTCCATATCCCTGTCTGCTATCTGTATGCTTTTCATGTACATTTCTATAGCCCGCCCCTTGTTTCCCCGGCACCATTCGACATGTCCGAGGTTCATATAATCGTTCTTATTCTCATCATTTTCGGCGGCTTTCAGGAAATATTTTTCGGCAGTGTCAAATTTGCCGAGCACAAAGGATGACCAGGCAATTGGCCTGTATATCTTATGGTTATCAGGATCCATATATTCCACCTTGAAGTAATATTTCAGCGCCTCTTCATAGTCTTCCCTGTCGAGATAAGTATGCCCGATAAATGTTTGTATCTGAAGATCATCCGGATTAAGTTTCTGAATTTGCTGGTAATATTCGAGGGAGTTGTCATATTCTCCAAGTTTGCGGTAACAGTAGGCTATCTTTTTCAGCAGCCATTCTTTATCACGATTAAAAAATTCTGCTTTATGATAGTACTCCAGGGCCTTCCTGAATTCCCCTATATTCTGGTAACTGTATGCGGTTTTTTCAAACAATTCTGCATTTTCTTCCGAAATACACAATCCTTCAAAAATCTTTATGACCCGGTCAAAATACCCCTTTTCAAAGTAAAACTCCCCTATATTCCTCAGAACGGAAGCATCCTCGATCAATAATCTGAACAGGTTGGAATGTTGCAGGTCTATTTCATGAGAAAAGACATCATCAAACTCATTTTTAATAGGATGCAGCTTATGAAAGCGGTATAGATCCTGAAGGTATTGAGTGTAAATTGTTCTTTCTTTTAGCGTATTATCCAGCAATTCATCACTTTGTTCCATTTCATTCATCGCCTTGAGTTCCATGTTAAACAGCTCCATCATCATGTTTTTCTGCTGCGATGGCAAATACTTTATATTCAGACAGAATGAATACTTATCAGAGTTGCAAAGAAAAGAAGAACGCTCAAGGCCTTCCATGAACAGGTCCACATCAAAGGAGTCCGATTCGCCATCCAGGGTTTCGATAACCTCCTCGTTTTCCCTGTGAAAAGGCAGGAACCAGTTATTGAAATAATTGAAAAAATTAAAGCGTTTCAGCATGGAAAATGCACTCATAAATACATCGGCTCCTTCCATCTGCATACTGGAAAACTGTTCGATCTTCGAATACAGGTCCGGACTATCCTTAAAAACCGTCTCCCAGTCCGGGTTCTTGTCCTCAAAACTTTTGGCACTTATAATGTCTTCGAGATCCAGTTTTTCATCCAGCGTTGATTTCATTCTGATCATTTCAGGCAGGATCTCCTCCCTGATCTTCTTTGTCACCTTTTCCGTTTCCTTGGCCTTAAGAAACTGAATAATAACGGATTCCATGCTTTTTTGCAGTTTCTTATTGTCTTTAACAACCTTAAGTCGTTGAACGATTTCAGGATAGAGGCTCAGCCTGTCATCATGAAAATAAAATCCCACGAACAGTCCGATCAGGGCACGTTCCCATACCTGTTCCTCCATGTTTTCATAAAAATCAAAAAGCAGGTTTACCTTGCTGGGATCAAAATGCCGTATGAGGGAGAGGGTGAGGGCACTAACCAGGATGGACTTATCATACCAGGGGATGATCTTTGCCTCATTGATCTTTTTGACCAGGCTGATCTCGGCATCCCTCAATTTATCTGTCAGCAGGATGAGCTGGAATATATTGTTCAGGCTTCTCTTATATTCCTGTGATTGACCTGAGGAACCTGGGATATCTTCTCCCGAATCTTCAAGTATGTATTCTATCTCCTTGCGGAAAGTAAGGTTGTCGGCCATTTTGAGTGATTCCTGCTCTGACAGGACCGAACCGGAATTCATGACCGGTTTGGCCCGGTAATAGCTTATCAGATGCTGGTTATACAGGATATCCTCTTTAATATCATCGGCCAGGTCCAGTATTGATTTCTGCAGGTGGGCGTACACCTTTTCCTTTTCCGGATCGTCACCCATTTCAAATGAATACTTCAGGATGTTCCTGTAAATATCCGTCTGAGCATTGAGCTGCTGGCTCAGGTCCTTATCCCTGCACTGCTCGGCAAGTCCCGAAAGTACGTCAAAGGCATCCTTTATCTGCCTGTTTATGACAAATTCCTTTACCCTGTTGTGAAATTCCTTTAGCTCGGCATGTTTCATCTTCTCATGCAATTAATACTGTTACAACAGCTGATACTGCTGTGGCAGTTTATGCTGCAATAATTTATGATGTTGCAGCTATTCATGCTATTGTATCAGAGCAATATACAAAAATTGACCCAAGTTGCATGGACAGACATTCTGTCATGATATATACCAGGCGGCTTCCCCTGATCCACAGGTCAAGAAAGACATTCTTTTTCCCCCTCCTTAATAACTTTAGTTATCTTTGTAAATAGCTGGTTGGCAATAATAAATGGCAATAGCAAAACTTGAATGGTGATGATTGATACAGAGGACATTAGGTGGGAACAACGCTTCTCCAGTTTCAGGAAAGCATTATCCCAGTTACGCAAATTCATTGATAAAGGTGAATTATCCGAGCTTGAGGAACAGGGACTTATTAAAGCATTCGAATATACATATGAACTGGCTTGGAATGTAATGAAAGATTATTACGAGTACCAGGGAGTAACAGACATCCAGGGAAGCAGGGATGCCATCCGGCTGGCATTTGCGCGGGGAATGATAGATCAGGGGGAAAGCTGGATGAACATGATTGAAAGTCGCAAAAAAACTTCACATACCTATAATGAAGAAACAGCCCGTGAGATCTCTGAAACCATCGTGAACAGCTATTATAAGCTGTTTACTGATCTGGAAGAAAAAATGGATGGATGGATTTCCAGGTAATTACAAATCCACAACCTTCGGTTTTATGGAATATGGATTGAAGGATACTATCATAGACTTAATTATCAGGGTATTTGCTGATATTCCTGAGATAGAGCAGGCTATTATTTACGGGTCCCGTGCAAAAGGTAACAACAGAAAAGGCTCTGATATTGATATTGTACTGAAAGGAGAAAAGCTGACATTGCAAGAGCTCAACAGATTAAGCCTGGCCCTGGATGATCTGCTTCTCCCATACACATTTGACCTGACCATTTATCACCGCATAAACAATCCTGAATTACTAGACCACATCAGTAGGGTTGGCAGGGTTCTTTATTTGGCCGAACCAGCAAGCTGACATGAGGACCAGCATCCAAATCTCACTGATAGCCATTTTTCTCTGCTGTTTCATCCCGGATCCGGCAACAGCACGCGACCTGGAAGAGATCAAACGCAGCGGCTTCATCCGTATTGCTTTCACAAACACTGACTATAATACCATCAACTATCCACTGGCCCTCGAATTCGCCAAATACCTTAATGTCGAACTGGAAGAGGTAACCATAACATGGGAAGAGGCCTTCCGGATCAACGGAAAGATCCCCGAATATGTGACCACAAATCCCGGTGTGGCTTATACCCCTGACATCTTCAGGGAGGTGGATGCAATTTTCAGCACCTTCACCATCCTGGAATGGAGAAAAAAGCTATTTGATTTTTCAGAAACCCTGCTGTCTGCAGAACTTATAATCATCTCAGGACAGGATGAATCGCCTAAAAGCCTGGAAGATCTGGCAGGGAAGACCATAGCCATGATGAAGGGAACAAGCTTTGAAACCAGGATTGCTGAGATCAATGACTATATAGGAGGAGGAATTACATCCCTGCTCACCGAAGACTCAGACGGAGCAAAACAACTGCTTGCCGACGGACAGGCCTGGGGTGTGATCCTGGATGCCGATGAAGCACTGAACTTTATGGTCCGTCACGATGGACAGTTCCAGATAGGTATTCCTATCAATCCCATCAGTAAAACAGCCTATGCCGTTGAAAAAGGGAACCCCCTGAGGAAAGAAATAGAAAGTTTTTTCGAGACCATTACAAATAACGGGGTTCTCGACCGGATCTTCAGCGAGATGTTCAATCTCAGTTATTCTGAATACACCGGTCAGATATCCAGGAATTTCCAGCTTGAGCCGCTTAAAAGGGACCTGGATGAGATCCTGCTGTCAAAAAAGATCGTGGTTGCCTTGCGGGACCGCAACTTTGTCTACCGTGAAGGGGGACAGAAACAATTTATGCATGCCCTGGCAGAAGAATTTGCAGATTACCTGGGGGTGCAGATGGAATTCGTTGTGACACCCTATTTCGCCAGATACTGGGAAACGGAACAGGAGGAGATCTTTAAGGACAGCAGCTACACCCCGGAATGGTTCAATTACTTTGATATTGCCTGTGAAATAATGGCTCCTGATGACTGGAGAACCAATAAAGTGGACCTGGTGGGGATCTACCCTTCAGAATATTCTGTCATCGGAAAAAAGGAAACAAAGATCACAGGCATAAAAGATATGAGAGACCTGTATGGTATCACCGGAAGGGGTACCATCTATGAACAGATCCTCCAGAATAATGGTATAGACAGCTTCTATTATGCCCCGGTAAATGATTTCCTTTCGGATGTGGAGTCGGGTAAAGCGGATTATACCATGATCTATAATGCATTCTTCGAACTGTCGGATTATCCCGGACTCGAAGTGAAATTACCCATGGGCGAGGTAGAGGTATGCTGGGCCCTCAGAAAGGACCAGCCGGATCTGAAAGCGGAGCTTGAGGAGTTCCTGGACAGGTCACGGCAGAAGGGACTGACCAACATCCTTCTCAAGGCCATAAAGGGACAGTCCCTGCAAAATACCGACGACTTTATCAGCTCTTACTATGAAAGCCTGCAGACAGGCCATCTTCCCTATGTGCTTTACGGGGCCGAGGATGGCCTCCCTCAGGAAGATGTCTTCGCTATTTTCCAGGACCACCAGGGATATATGTGGTTCGGGACCAACTCGGGGGTGGCCCGGTACAACGGAAGGGAGATGAAGGCATTCAATACCGGTAACGGCCTGACCAGCAACACGGTCCTTGATATTGCGCAGGATTCATCCGGACTGATATATTTTGCTACTTCAAACGGGATCTCGGTCTTCGATGAAGATACACTAAGCCTTAGTTACCTGCCCGGGGTCTCATTCCGTTCTGTTTACATTGATCGCGACGATATCAAGTGGCTGCTGGGTGATGCTGGGATCTACAGGCTTGGCCCGGAGTCAGAACTGCTCCGCCTGAACGAATCCTTCCCCGAATTATCAGAAACTGTATATGCTATCAGGGAAGATACCCTTCATCATGAGAAATACATAGCCACTGCCGGAGGTGTGTTTACCTACTCCGAAAGTGACGGGAAGCTGGTAAAGGTCTTTGGAGAAAACTGTTATTCGCTTTTCATAGACATTAACGACAGCATCTGGATCTCTACAAGGGACGGCCTGTACATCGCCGCCCTTGAAGATCTGCGAACGGGCCGGATGCCCCCGGACAGGATGCGGAGGCTGAACAGATGCCTGGGACTCTCAGACAAGATCGTAAACGAGATCTATCAGGACAGGTACGGCTCCACATGGCTCATAAGCGATTCCGAGATCCTCCGGGTATTCTCTACCAGCCAGAAAGGCATTAAATACGACAACGAGCGAGGGCTCAGAAACAATAACATCCTGTCCTTCTGGGTAGACTATGAAGACAATATCTGGATCGGTTTCAGCGGGGGACTTCAGCGCCTGACCAACAAGAGGGGATTGAGGAACTTTTACCCCGGCATCATCAACTCGTATATTTATTCAATCTTCCAGGATCGCTACTCAAGGATCTGGATAGCCTCCTATAACGGACTGTATTATTATTCCGGGAACCAGCTGGTCCATTTTTCACCCAGGCTCTCCAGGGAGACCGAAAATTTCTGTGCCACGCTTCTTCCCACGGGAAACATACTGGCCGCCTCCACCGAAGGACTATTCGAAATTGATGCAAACAACCTGAATGTGGTCCGGCAGAGAAAATGGAAGGATTTCATGTTCAACCTGGAGAACATAATGGTAACGGGGAAGGAGAAGATCTACCTGTTGACCGGGATGAAAGGGGTCGTTTATTACCTGGACAGCTTCCAGGCTCCTGTCCTCCATATTGAAAACAAGAAGACCAGTAATATTTACCAGTTGATTGACCTGAACGGGGTAATATTCGGTGGAAACAGGGATGAGATCATCATTATAAGCGAAGGTACGAGCTCTGTGGTTGAAAAAATCGGGTATAACATCTGGTCTATGTGTGAATTTGACAATGTATTGTGGATGGGCACAGATAACGGGATATATAAGTTCGAAGGGGGAGTCTTTACCTGGTTTGACCTCGAAATACCCGGATCAAACCAGGTTATCAAGTCCATCCTTCCTGCCAAAAACAGGAATTGCCTGTGGCTGGGAACCAATAACGGCTTTTCCTATTTCAATACCACCACTTCCGATATTGAATTTACCATTGATTCAAAGGATGGTCTGCCCGGGGATGAAATTACCACGGGGGGACTGTTTATCGATGAGAATGACCTCCTGTGGATAGGCACCTATCATGGCCTGTCTACTTTTAACCTCAGGGCCATGTCCGCTCACTCCTTTACCCCCCTGTGTTATATAGAAGAAATTCTCCTGAACGGGGATCCCATTAATAAGGAGAGCGGTAAAATATTCCGGTATTTTGAGAACAACCTGGTGTTTGAAATATCCGCCCTGTCCTACTCGGATGAAAAATCCATCGAATATGAATTTTATCTCAGGGGAGTGGGAAACGATTATTCCTCCTATAACAAAGGGCCTGAATACAAAGCTTACTTTAACAACCTGCCTGCAGGGAAATATGAATTCATCTATAAGGCCAAAGGGAAGAATAACATCTGGGGCTACGCCCAGAAATATGAGTTTACGGTTAAAAAAGCCTGGTACCATACCTGGCTGTTCAGGATCCTGACCATAGTGCTGGTATCTTTCGGGGCCTGGAGCTTTTACAAGATAAGGGTACGCGCCATTGAGGCCCAGAAAAAACTCCTGGAAAGGCTGGTTGCCGAGCGAACCCATGAACTTGAAGTGGCCAATATCGAAATTGAGGCCCAGCGGGATATGGCAACCCACCAGCGTGACCAGATATCACAACAGAAAAAAGAGATAGAGGACAGCATTAATTATGCACAGCGCATACAGCAATCCCTGCTTCCGACAACAGACATGCTGAACCAGCTGCTTCCGGAGCATTTCATCATATTTAAGCCCAGGGATGTTGTCAGTGGTGATTTTTACTGGGCCACAACCTACAGGAGTAAGCTGGTGATCACGGCAGCCGATTGTACAGGTCATGGTGTCCCCGGTGCCTTCATGAGCATGCTGGGAATTGCCTTCCTGAATGAAATAGTCAACAAGCAGGCTGAAATAAATGCTTCTGACATACTGAACCGGCTGAGGGCACAGATCATCAGGGAGCTGGGACAGACAGGAGAAGAAGGTGAAAACAAGGACGGTATGGACATGGCTCTCTGCATCATAGACCTTGAAAAGAGGCAACTTGAATTTGCGGGGGCCAATAACCCCCTGTACCTGATCCGTAACAGGGAACTCATTGAAACCAAAGGTGATAAGATGCCGGTAGCCATCCATGAGAGGATGACCCCCTTTTCAAATCACCGGATCTCCCTGCTGGAAGGTGATGCCCTGTACATGTTCTCTGACGGGTATCCTGATCAGTTCGGAGGACCCAGCGGAAAGAAATTCATGGCCAAACGCTTCAAGGAGTTATTAATCAAGATATCCGGCAAGTCCATGTCCGAACAGGGCAGCTTACTCGAAAAAGCCATGGATGAATGGGTGGGACAATACAACCAGATTGACGATATGGTCATTATCGGCATGCGGATCTGACTATAAAGCCTCCACCTTCAGCAGAAACTTATCAATCTGGTCCTTGAACATTTGCTTGGTCTGTTCCTTGGTCTGGGCAACGCCCGAACTCATCATCGGCTGGCCGTCCATGGGAACAAAGAGGAAAGAAGGGATGCTCTGGATCCCGAAAACAGCAGCCAGTTCCTGTTCGCGGTCCGTGTCAATCTTATAAAAATTGATCTTATCCCCGTATTCACCGGCCAGTTCTTCCAGGATGGGAGAAGTCATACGGCAGGGCGCACACCAGTCCGCATAAAAATCGATCAGGCATGGCTTGTCCCCTTCGAATACCCATTCCTCCTGGTTGACCTCGTAATTCATTACCCTGGCAAGGAAATCTGCCTTCGTCAGCTTAATGGTACCATGCTTTGTGGTCCCATCTATAGCGTTTTCCTGCGAACCGACGATTTGCGAACCTGGAACCTGCGAACCTGGAACCTCATTTGCCGGTTGCTTATTACATGAAGTGCTCAGAACAAGGACCGCCACAGCTGCAAGTAAGAATACCCTGGTTTTCATAAATATCATTATTTGTTTAGTTGTCATTGGTCGTATAATTATCTTCAATCACTTGATTATCATTAGTCACTTAGTTCTCATTTTTTACCGGATTTCCGTCACTTGCCGGATTTTCGTCTTCCGGCCGTTGATTCTTTTTCCGTGATGGAACAGCCAGAAATCCTATCATACTGCCGAATAATACACTGGTATGCCAGTTGGCTGTTAAGGGACAGCTCCCTGAACGGCACCCGACAAAACGCCAGTAGGCAAATCCAACTAATGCACCCCCAACAGTAAATGCCAGGTATTTCCAGTTTTTTCTTATGAAAGTTTTCACAGGTTTAAATTTATGTAATTAATTAATACGCTATCAAATTCAATGCCTAATATACAAACATTTATATATATGTATTTTTAATGAAATGTTAATTTTTGCAAGCAATTGTATATCAGCAATATGCAGGATGAGAGATCCTGTGTTATGAGTATGGACAGCTTGTCAGTTATGCCCGCTAACTAGCAAATCCACTTTGAAAAAATTAGTAACTTTAATACTTCATAACCTTATGTTCATACTTATTACTGAAACATTTAATCATGAAAACCAGGCAACTCCTTCAACTAATTCTTTCCGGATTACTTATAATCTCATGTACCCGATCAACCCTGCAGTTTACTGCCATCCCTGTATCTGATGAGGTTGAATTGTGGTGGGCCCGCGTACCTGCTGACATCACCGGTAATGGGTATACTGACCTTGTACTGCAGACCAACAACGGGCATGGAGGATGGCTGGGATATTATGAAGCAGTTGACGGGCATACCTGGGTAAAACACATTATTGCTGAAACAACCCCGGGAGGTGGTACATTTGGAAGCGGGGACCTGGATGCCGGGGATATTGACCTTGACGGGGATATTGACGTGCTCGGACTGGAACATACAGGGGAATGGGACAGTGCCGCTGCTCCGACAAGGATTTACTGGTACAGTAATCCCGAATGGGAACCGAACCTTATTGGAACTGTTCCCAACTTCATTAAAGATATCAATCTGGCAGACCTGAACGGGGATGAAATGCCTGACCTGGCAGCCATCACCTATGAGGAGCATTCCATGATTGTATATCGGCAGGATTCCCCGGGTGAATGGACACCAGTACTCGATACTACCATTACCAACCTGCATGAAGGAATGGATGTCGGGGACATAGACGGCGACGGGGATATCGACATTGCCGCCAACGGTTACTGGGTGGAAAATCCGGGCGGAGACATGAGCGGGGACTGGAACATCATGTCCATCAACGACAAATGGCATAACCAGGAAGGTGACTGGTCAAAAAATGCCAGCAAGGTTTTTTGCCGTGACATTAATGATGACGGGAAAGCCGAAGTATTCATTTCCCACTCTGAACGCAGCGGCTACCCGCTGGCCTGGTATCAATCCGATGATCCGGCCTCCGGTAAATGGACAGAACACATCATAAAAGAAGATTTCCCGGCTGCACACACTATACAGGTATTTGATTTTGACCTGGACGGCGACTTCGATGTACTGTCAGGAATGAACAGGAGCCGGGCCATGGGACTTGGCATACAGGATTCATTCCCCGTAATCATATTCCTTAATGATGGCGAGATGGGCTGGACAGAGTTCCTGGTCTCAGACGAGGGTATCTATAACGGGCAGTGCGCCGACATGGAAGGGGACGGGGATATCGATATCTTCCGCCTTCCCACTCATGACGCCACCCGGTTTGAGGTTCTCGGGAACCTTCTCAAATAGGCGGTCATTGCCCATATTTATTGATGAATATTTTGGACATATTAGAAGCACGCCTACTAATATGTCCAAAATTATACAACATCAGATACTTGAGTCATTTATTGAAGTAAGCAGGGAATATCCTGATACACGGGAATTGATTACCCAGGATCCCCGTTCATTCCTAAACAGGCACAGTGAGGGTGCCATTCTTGATGAAATATAGAAAGCTCCGGAACTTTATATACCACCCTGGTATGATAATATCTCCAGGAGACTGATAAAATCCCTCAAATTGTATTTCTATGATGTCGGGCTGGCCAGTTATTTACATTGGAATTAATCGGATTGAGCAGGTTTCAAGGGATCCCCTTCGTGGCTCATTGTTTGAAAACCTCGTAATTGCAGAGCTTATCAAACAGCAGTATAATAATGGGCGGGATGCGGGTTTTTACTATTACCGGGATAAATCAGGAACAGGAAGCTGATAATGCCTCGATTATTAATTACAGGAATATGAAGATATGAACCAGAGAGCAGGTCAGGAACCTCTTGTTCCTGTCAGGCAGTACTGACCTCCACCTTTTTATCTGAATCGGAGCTCCTGAACAGCAGTGCGAACAGCAGCAGCACAAAGGCCGCAATGGCCATGGGGATCAGCCAGATCGGGGTCCACTCATGCACAGCCTGTCCGCCGGCCTCACCGGTATACCAGCCTACAACTATACCGGAGAACCAGGCCCCTATAAACATACCCAGTCCGTAAGTCGCAAAGGTGATCATCCCCTGTGCAGAACTTTTAAGGTGGTCGGGTGCTTTCTTGTCCACGAAGATCTGTCCTGTTACAAAGAAGAAATCATAACAGATCCCGTGAAGGATGATCCCTGCATACAGCATCCACACCAGGGAGTCCACATTTCCGTACGCAAATAACAGATACCTGATAACCCAGGCCGCCATGCCTATCATGATCATCCGTTTTACCCCCAATCGTATGAAAAAGAATGGCATTATAAGCATAAAGATGATCTCCGACATCTGTCCCATGGTCATCTTGCTGGCGGCAAATTTCATCCCTGCCTCATTCAGGAAAGGATTGGTCCAGCTGTAATAGAATGCCAGGGGTATGCAGGTCAGGACCGAGGCAATTATAATTAAGGCAAAGGACCGTTCCTTGAAAAGTTTCAGGGCATCCAGGCCGATGATCTCTTTAAAAGTGGCTTTAGCCTCTCTTTTGGGCGGCACATGCGGCAGGGTAAAACAATATATCCCGAGCAGGGCAGACACTATCGCACCAACATAGAGCTGGTTAACTGAACTTTCAACCTTCATGAAACCTATAGTCATGCCCGCGGCGATCCATCCGATTGTCCCCAGCACCCTGATACTGGGAAACTCCTTACCCGGATCCTTCATCTGGTGAAAAGAAACGGAATTTGAAAGGGCCATTGTGGGTGTATAACACATGGAATACAGCAGCATGCTTGCATAGAAAAAGGGGAATGACTTCATGGTGGAAGTAAGGATCAATACCGCCGCACCCAGGAGATGCAGGAATCCCAGTGTTTTTTCAGTGGCAAAGAACTTATCGGCTATCAATCCCACGAAAAACGGGGAGATCATGGCTGCAATTGAGAAAGTACCGAACACCAGTCCGGCATGCAGGGGTGTAAAATGCAGTGCAGTGGTCAGGTAAGTAGTGATGGTAACATACCATGTTCCCCATACGAAATATTGCAGGAACATAAGTGTGGACAACTGGAGTCTGATTTTAGTACGCATGATAGTAAGCTTAGGGTTTATGTAGTTAATATCAAGTTACCTTGCTATAAGTCAGTCACCAGTATGTCAGCAGGCACATTCCATATACTGCCATATGGTGCTACTCAGCCGCTATATCATAACACATAAGGGCGTTGCCGTGCCGCAGGTACAGCCTGCCCTCATGAATAACCGGGCGGGCCCAGTGCTGGTCGGTTCCGAGCAGCACTTTAAAACTGCTGATCACCCTGCAATCATTCTCGTCTGCCTCCACCAGTGCCATGATCCCGTCGGTTCCGTAGCAATAGAACAGGCCATCGGCAAAAATTATCGCACCCCCCGAGACCTTGTCCGAGATATACCTGGACTGACCGGTAGCGGCATCTATGCAGTACCACTGCTTTTTACCGAATTTCGAACTGTACAGGCTTCCGCTATGCCCCAGTAAGTTTTCTGGGCACCGAACTCACTGAACATATCCACGGACCAACGGACCTCGCCGGTCCCGGTTTCCATACAGAAGGCTTCACCCCGTCCGCTCACAAAATACAGCAGATCATTCACTATGGTCGGGGTTGAACGGGTACCCGTATAATTCGTGTTCCACTCATCTCCGTATTCCTTCTGCCATAAGAGATTACCCTCCATGTCCAGGCAGTAAATGACACCTGTGGTATCGGGCATTCCCAAAACAAATATCCTGTCCCCTGCTAAACTGGCACTTCCGTGACCTGCTCCCAGGCCTTCATAGGACCATATCATCTGTGGTCCGTCTTCAGGCCATTGCTTCAGTAAATCCCTATCAGGGTATTTGCCGTCGCGGTCAGGTCCCCGCCATTGATAAAATTCTTCATTGTTGCCCGAGCATGAAATCAGCAGCAGGATGAGAGCCGCTGAAATTGATCTTTTGATAAACATGATGCCTTTGAGAGTTTTGTCCGGCAATAAAAATATGAATTATCCTTAGATGTCCAAGCATCAGGACGGATGAATGTTTGAATCCCTGCCGGATGCATGGTTCCTTTTGAGTGAATTTTAGTAACTTTCATCTGTAACAGGTGAACTATTGTTTCAGATAGTAAACATATTATACCTTTACAGTAAGAAATTCCCATCAAGAACTAACATAATAAATACCATTCTTATGAATAAATGTTGTCACTTATTGCTGAACGGATTAATATTCATTGTTCTTGCATCACCCATGATCGCTCAGAAGGATTATCAACCCACAGCTGAGAACCTGGAAGCCAGGCAGTGGTTCCAGGATGCAAAATTCGGCCTGTTTGTACACTGGGGGGTCTACTCGGTTATGGCCGGCGGAGGTGATTACGGTATAGCCGAATGGATCATGGAACGAAAGGAAATACCCCTTGCACAGTATGAAAAACTGCCCGATTTCTTTAACCCGATCGACTTTGACCCCGCCCAGTGGGTAACCATGGTAAAGGAAGCCGGAATGAAATATATAACAATTACCTCCAAGCATCATGACGGTTTTGCCATGTATCATTCAAAGGTGTCGGATTATAATGTGGTGGACAGGACCCCTTACGGGAAGGATGTCATCGGCCTGCTCAAAGAGGAATGCGATCGCCAGGGCATAAAACTATTCCTGTATTATTCGCAGCTGGACTGGCACCATACTGATTACTATCCACGTGGCAGGACGGGAAACAGTACAGGCCGGCCCGAATCGGGGGACTGGGACAACTATATAGACTATATGAATACACAGCTGACCGAAGTGCTGAGTGATTATGGCAAGCTGGGAGGCATCTGGTTCGACGGGATGTGGGACCAGTGGGATGCCGACTGGAGGCTGGCTGAGACCTATGCACTGATACACTCTCTGCAGCCACAGGCCCTTATTGGCAGTAATCATCATAAAATGCCCATCCCGGGGGAGGATTTCCAGATGTTCGAAAGAGATCTGCCCGGACAAAATTCAATGGGTTTCAACCAGACCGGGATAGGTTCACTGCCGCTGGAGACCTGTGAAACCATGAATGGCTCATGGGGGTTCAACATAAAGGATACCCGGTTCAAGACTACCGAGGACCTGCTTCATATGCTTATCAGGGCAGCCGGACAAAATTCCAACCTGCTGCTGAATACAGGCCCCATGCCAAACGGGAAAATACAGCCCGAGAATGTGCAGACCCTGAAGGAGATGGGACAGTGGGTCAGGCAATACGGGGAGACGATCTATGCTACCCGGGGCGGACCAGCAGGGGCTAAGAGATGGGGTGTTACTACAATGACCGGAGATAAGATCTTTGTTCATGTACTTGATGCTGAGGATCCTGTTCTGTTTGTCCCCATGCAGGGTATCAGTATTAAAAAAGCCTATACCTATACCGGGAATTCAAAAATCACCTTTACCAAACAGCATGACGGCATATTACTGAACCTGCCGGAAATACCCGAGGACCTGGTGGATTTTATAATTGTGCTTGAGAAATAAATAAAAACTGATGAAAACAAAACCCCTTCATGCAGCGTTTCTGATTACTTTACTAATTACCGGTTGTACCTCGAAAACAGGTCCCCCCGCAAAGAATGCCCTGCTGCCTGACCGCCTGATCGTATTCTCCCCTGTTCCCTTCACCGAGCAGGAAGGTGCACTATCAACTGATTTCAAAGCTATTTCCGATTATAATGAATCACTGTTGAGCAAAGCCCTGGCAGGGGAACTGACCATACATAATACCATTGCCTATCATGGTGATCTTGGCAACAGTAAGGAACTGGCCCTGGAATATCTCCTCAGCAACCTGGACCTGGGGGATTCTGAACCGGGAAAGCTCGAGGATGAAATAGTATCGCGCACAGGAGAAATTCTCAGCGGGTTTTTTGTGGAAGAATGGTTTTTCAATGAGGATGAATTTACGTTCGACAAGAAAGTAATACAGTACCAGCCAACCTGGCACAAACCCTATTTCTACGATGAATTTCACACCCATGGGGATGTTCCCGATGACACCCTGAGGATACTGCTTCTCGGTGTCCAGACAGACCCGCCCGTTGAGCCTTCATCTGTGTACGGAAACGAAGATTACATTCCTCTTCTCAACGATTTCAGTTATGAGCTTGAATTATACAACCAGTCTTTCGAGGAGGTTATTTACAGCTACGATAAGCCCTTGATAGATGAAGATCAGTGGACCTATAATAACTTCATGTATTTTAAGGACTTTGACCGCGACAGGTTCATTGAGCTGATCTTCGATAAGGTTCTTTCAGGACAGGTACCGGCCTATGATCCAAAGGACCTGACTACGGTAATGGATATTCCGGCTATACATGCTGCCATGCTGGCAGACAGTATCTTCGAAACTTTTCGCAACGAAGAAGGTGCTGTTGTGACGGAATTCCGTGAGATTTATATTCCCGTGGAAGACATTAATTCGGTAATTTTCGTCGAGGACTGGTACTATAACAAAACTTCCATGTCCATTGTCAAAGTGGTCAGGGCCATTATCCCGGTTCTACACCATATAAGCAATGAATGGGGGATACCTGAAGGTGATACAATATACAGGATCCCGGTATTTGCCGTAAAGTTCGGCCAGGAAGAATAGAAACTGTTAACAGTGTTCACTAACCAGAACCGGCAGTGAACAAGGATTTTATTCCTTAAATTTTTAACAGGCCCCCGGCACAGCTCCTCCAACAGCAAGTCCGGTCGTTGTGAAACCGCCTGTTATCCAGGATCATAAAGTTCCGGCATCTCGTTCATGAACATTTTTATCTCCTCCGGATTGAGATAGAACTTATCCAGCCACCTGATGGTTTTTTCAGTAGCTGAAGGCCTGCTACGGGCAAATCCGGCAAATTCCAGCAATTGCCAGCCCAATCCGTGCTTAATAGTCTCAAAATCAGTAAGCTTCTCATATCTTGACCGATACCAGGGAGTTACATATGCAATTCCCATACCGGTTATTGAGAAAAATCCCATTGTTGAATAATGACAGGTATGAGCCAGTTCATGGCCGATAATCCCAACCTGGGAATTGAAGGGCTGTTTATCAAGCAGGATAATGTGAGAGGGCCAGTAATACCTGCAGTTCAAAACTTTCAGGGAGGCTTTTGTTTTTACCGTACAGTCCGCGCAATGAATCCAGTTTCCCGTCGAAATCCAGGGCATCATAACTGTATACCGGCTTCACCGGGATGAACCCATTCCCGGGAGGCTGCGCACAGGAGGATGAAAACAGAAGAACTGCCGTGATAATAAAGCAAATACCCAATTGTAAGCTATGCATAGTACCTTCCCTTTGAAAACTGGCTGAAAGATAAGGCATTCCTCAGAAACTTATGGTCAGCTGTCCGTCTGAACCTGGTTCATCCCGGTCCCCGAAATTCGTCAGGGTGACCCCCAGCAACCTGATGCTGTCGCGCAGGGGAAATTCAGTCCTGAGCATCTCCTTTGAGAGCGATGCAATGAGACCGGGATCGGTCAGTGCTTCATCCAGGGTGCGGCTCCTGGTTACCTGTACAAAATCGGCATACTTGATCTTCAGCACAAGCGTCCTGCCTTCCAGACTGCTTTTCTGAAGCCCATTCCACAGTGGTGTTACGATGTCATCTATCTTCTGATACAACTCTTCGGGCTCTGAAATATCCCTGTTGAAGGTCCGCTCCTTACCGTATGATTTCCGAATCCGTTCAGGGTTAACCGGGCGGTTGTCAATACTGCGGGAAATGTCATAAAAGAATGTACCGTGTTTACCAAAAATGCGGACCAGCTCTTCCCTTGTGTGCTGTTTCAGGTCACTCCCGGTGTAAATATTGTGTGCATGCATCTTCTCGGCTGTGGCCTTCCCTACTCCGAAGAATTTCTCGACTTTCAGTTTGTCGATGAACTCCTGTGCCTGCCGGGGTGTAATGACATAAAGCCCATCCGGTTTATCCATGTCTGATGCCAGCTTGGCCAGGAATTTGTTCATGGAGACTCCGGCCGAAGCGGTAAGTCCGGTCTGCTCCCTGATCTGCGTTTTAATAGCTCCTGCGATAAGTGTTGCCGAAGGGATCCCTTTTTTATTGTTTGTTATATCAAGGAAAGCCTCATCCAGCGACAGGGGTTCTATCAGGTCTGAGAAGGTTTTTAGAATATCCATTATCTCGCCGGAGACTGACTTGTAGATATCAAACCTGGGCGGGACAATGATAAGACCGGGACACAGGCGCAGGGCTGTCACGGAAGGCATGGCCGAGTGAACTCCGAATTTCCGGGCCTCGTAACTGGCAGCAGCCACTACCCCTCTTTCCCTGGCACCCCCTACCGCCAGGGGTTTCGAGCGGTACTCAGGGAAATCCCTCTGCTCTATGGATGCAAAAAACGCATCCATATCAACATGGATTATCTTACGTATTTCCTGATTCATTCCCAGGAATAAAGATATGAAATCCGGCTGCCTGTTGATATTCGGACCAGGCTACCGGTTTAAAACTCAAATTCCTCCCCCCGTGCCGGGATGCGGATGTTCGGGAACCCTGCGGTTTCCATTACCGTGCTAAAGTGTTGCTGGACCTCATAATCTCCGTGTACGATAAAACACATCCGGAGCTGGCCGGTATCCTGGCATCCCAGGAAAGAGATCATTTCATTGTAATCCCCATGCCCACTGTAGGAATCTATCCTTTGCACCTCTGCTTTCACCGGGTAGATATGGCCGTGTATAGACACCTCACTGTCACCCCTGAGTATCCTGGCCCCCAGGGTGGACGGGGCACAATACCCAACCGCCAGTATGGTATTCTTCGGATCGTCAATGCTGTTGGCCAGGTGGTGCTTGATCCGGCCTGCTTCCATCATGCCGGAAGCCGAAATAATAACACATGGCCCCTTAATTTTGTTGAGTTTTATTGAATCCTCATGCGATTTGATATAAAACAGGCTGTTGAACCCGAAAGGATCCGGGTCCCTTTCCATTACTTCCAGGATGTCCCGGTTAAAACATTCGGGATGCAGGCGGAACACTTCCGTGGCATTGATTGCCATCGGACTGTCAACATACACCTGTATTCTTGGAAGCCTGTCCTGGTTATAAAAGTTATTCAGCGAATAAACGATCTCCTGTGTCCGCCCGACACTGAAGGATGGAATTATAAGTTTTCCTCCTTTTTCCACGCAGGTTTTATAAAGTACATCGAGTAATTGCTTTTCCGACTGGCTTGAATCATTATGAAGGCGGTCCCCATAGGTGGATTCGGTGATCAGGATATCTGCCTGTGGGAATGCTGCCGGCGGGGCAACGATCCGGTTTACCGGTCTCCCTATGTCACCGGTATAGGCAAGCCGGGTGGACCGGTCGCCTTCCTGCACGGTGAGACTGGCTACAGCACCTCCCAGCATGTGCCCGCTCTGCGTGAACTTAACTGAGATCCTTTCATCTATCCTGAACTTCCTGTTGTAAGGCACTCCTATAAACAATTCCATGCATGCTACAGCATCCCCCTTATCATAGATCGGCTCTACCGGGGGCAGTCCCTGCCGCTCCCTCTTTTTGTTGAAGTACCTGGTATCATGCTCATGTATGTGTCCCGAATCGGCCAGCATAACGGCACAGAGATCGCGGGTGGCACTGGTACAGATCACTGATCCCCGGAACCCCATTTTATAGATGTATGGTATCAGCCCGGAATGATCTATGTGGGCGTGGCTGAGAATGACATGATCGAGTTGCTGGGGATTGAAGCCAAGCTGTTTGTTCAGGCTTTCAGTTTCAAGACCTTTACCTTGGTACATGCCGCAATCAAGAAGAATGCGCTTGCCATGGCCCGTTATGATCAGGTGCTTGCTTCCGGTTACTTCACGGGCAGCACCGAGAAATTTGATTTTCATATATTATAGCTTACTTTGAGAACTTACCCAGGGTTTTCTTGTGTACATAATACAGAGGTCATGAGGTCATTCCGCAGGTTCAAGTATGAATGCAATATCATTCCCGATGTAATTGGCGTGGCCACCCTCGATCTTCTGTACCGGAACCGTAAAGGATAATGAACCTTTATTTGCTGTGATTATGCCTGGCTCATTATTTTCATTCCGGATAAATCTTCCGCTCCATGTTTTATATAAGCGTAAAGAATATTCACCGTTTTTGATCCCCTTTATGGTAATTATCTTTCCCGACATATCCGTATCGGCATTGACCGCCCATCCGAATATCATCTGTTCACTGCTGATGGCATAGGCGTCGCCACCCGGGTTACTGATATCTGCCGGAGTGGGGTCAGTCAGCTCTGAGAAGGGTATCCTTTCGGTGAACCGCCGCAGGTTTAACATCTGATAGGTCACCACATTATCATTCAGGGACCCGGAATATGACCACCAGAAGGGCGACATGGCTGATCCCGAGGCAAGGCTCACCCATACGGCATTATGATACTGTGCCTGGTAACCGGGCTGGTTCATTTCATAAAAAGTATGGTCCCAACCGGTTTCAGGAATGATGACCGGTTTTTCATAATTATTCCAGAGCCTGCTTACCTGTCCGTGATAATTCCTGTAGCTGTATGTCAGGGGATGTGTCTCATCCTTGTCTATCTGTCCGGTTTTATTGATAGGAAATCCCTGTGCTTCATATATTTCCCTTCCCGGCATGTCAAATATTTCATACCCCCTGTCCCACCATTCACCGGACCCCCCGCTGCGGGTCCCGGTAGTCAGGTGCTGCCATGGATCGTTTTCTTTAAAGTAATTATGTACTTTCCGGGCCCATCCGGCGGCCGCTACACTGTCGCCCGAAGCCCATCCGTCGGTGCCGTTCACTTCATCCACGACAAACCATATGGCCAGCGACCGGCTGTAGCCCCAGCGGGCGATCATATAACGGTAGAGCTTTTCCTGGTAAGCCCAGGCTTCTTCACTGCTGTAAAAATCTTTGGCCTCACAGACCAGGGCATAGGGATTGGTATACCAGGCAATATTGCCCCCTCCCCAGACC
>CAZILN010000066.1:0-4040 GCA_964540005.1 uncultured Bacteroidaceae bacterium
CAGAGCTGGGCACCAAGGTATTACCTGATGCCCAGGTAAAGTATAACGGCCAGCTGCTGAAATCAGAGGAAAAAGTATACATCCTTATGAACAAACCTAAGGACTTCATAACCACTGTTGAAGATCCCCATGCAAGCAAAAAAGTCCTGGACCTGATAGGGAATAAATGCAGTGCACGGGTATATCCGGTTGGCCGTCTGGACAGGGCCACCACCGGGGTCCTCTTATTAACCAACGATGGAGAACTGACCAGGAAACTGACCCATCCCAGATTCAATAAGAAAAAAATATATCATGTATTTCTCAATAAATCACTTAAGGAAGGTGACAGGCTGGCCATCCTGAAAGGAATAAATATTGACGAAGATTTTATTAAGCCGGATGCACTCGATTATGTTGATCCTTCAGATAAAACCCAGGTAGGAATTGAGATCCATACCGGACAAAACAGGATTATCAGGCGCACTTTTGAATCACTCGGATACCGGATCAAAAAGCTCGACAGGGTGTATTTTGCCGGCCTGACAAAAAAAGGCCTGCAGCGTGGTCAATGGAGGTTCCTGTCGGAAAAAGAGATCAGTATATTGAAAATGATGGCTTTTGAATAAGATCCTGCTCAACTTACAATCACCTGTTAATGAAGGTCTTATTTGGCATACTCCTGTCTTTTCTTTCACTGATTGTCAACTCCCAGTCACCGGGAATTAGCGGCCGGGTAACCGACTCGAATACACGCAAATCACTGGCCTTTGTCAATATTGTCTATAACAGCCACGGTAACGGGACAGTTTCCAGCATTGATGGTGAGTTCAATATTCCGGAATCCACCAAGATAGAATTCCTGAAATTCAGCTACCTGGGATACCACAGCAAGATCATCAGCAGGGAAGAAGCCCTCGGTAACAGCAAGCTGGTGATCAGAATGGAGAAAACAACATATAATATCGAGGAAGTCAGCGTCACCCCGGGTATCAATCCTGCCCACCGGATCATACAGGAAGTGATTGCCAACCGGGATCTGAACAATCCCGAAAAAATGCGCTCCTTTTCCTACAATTCATACAGCAAGATGTTTTTTACCCTGTCCTTTGATACCCTTGCTAAAGAAATTGATGAAGATCCTGCAAAATCCTTCATATCAATAGAATATAACAAAGACACTGCCGCCGTGTCTGAAAGTGATTCTTCCCTGCAGGAGGCCCTGGATTTCTTTGAAAAACAACACCTCTTTCTGATGGAATTTGTCAGTACAAGGGAATTCCTTTATCCTGACAGAAACAAGGAAACCGTGACGGCCAGCAGGGTATCAGGATTCAAGGACCCTTCGTTTACACTGCTTGCCACCCAGCTCCAGTCATTTTCTTTCTATGAAGAACTGATCACCATAATGGACCGCAAATATCTTAATCCCATAAGCAGGGGAAGCACCAGGAAATATCTCTTTATACTTGAAGATACGATGTATACAGAGCTGAATGATACCCTTTTCGTCATCTCCTTCAGACCCCTTAAGGGCAGGAATTTTGACGGCCTCAAAGGGTTCCTGCATATAAATACCAACAAATATGCCGTGCAGAACGTGGTGGCAGAAGCTGCCGAGACCAATGGTTTGTTCCGCATAAAGATCCAGCAGAAATATGACCTGGTCGAAAATAAGCAATGGTTCCCGGTACAACTGAATACTGATATCATCTTCCAGCCGGAAGAAATGAAGGCTAACGGCATCCCGATAGCCCTTCTTGGAATAGGGAAATCTTACCTGAGTGAGATTGTACTGGAACCGGAACTTAAACGCAGGGATTTCAGCCACATAGAACTTCAGATTGAAGATGATGCACATAAACAGGACGACCGGTATTGGGATCTTCACCGCGCCGTTCCGCTCAGCTCCAAGGATACCAATACCTATGAGTTTATCGACAGCGTGGGTGAGGAAGCAAATATCGACCGGACACTGACCGTTATTGAGACCCTGGTATCGGGATATATTCCCTGGAAGTTCCTGAATATTGATTACCGGAGTATCTTTCATTATGATCATTATGAAGGATTCCGGTTCGGATTGTCGGCTGAAACCAACCAGAAGCTTTCTCCCTGGTTCAGCCTGGGAGCTAAGGTCGGCTACGGCTTAAAGGATAAGGGTTTCAAATATGGCGGGAATTTGCAGCTCAATTTATATCCACCCGGGGAAACCTATCTCAGGTTGTCATATGATAAGGATGTTTACGAATCAGCAGGCATTGATTTCATTGAGGAGCCACCCATGACATCATCCGAAATTTTCCGTACTTTCCTGATCCGCAACAAGGATATAGTGGAGCAAAAAGAACTGGCATTTGGAACCTCCCTGCTTCCCTATGTAAAGGTTCAGCTTTTCCTTAACCAGCAATCAAGACAGGTTACTTCAGATTATTTCAGATTTCCTGATTATTCTGATATCGGTTTCGAACCTCCAACCAGACTTTTTCACTTTACCGAGACAGGAATTAAATTCCGTTATGCCTTCAAGGAAAAATTCATGGAGACACCCAGGGGGAACAGGCTATCACTGGGAACCGATTATCCGGTTATACAGGCTAACATAAGCAGGGGGTTGAATTTTCTGGACGGACAATTTGAATATACCAGGATTGAAGCCAGGATCTCCAAGACATTTCTAAGCAAGAATTTCGGTCAGTCAATCATCAGTATCACAGGGGGATACATTGATTCAAACCTGCCCTACCCCAGACTCTATAACGGGCATGGCAGTTATGGAAAATTCACTGTCGAGACCGGCAACAGTTTTGCAACAATGCGAATGAATGAGTTTGTGTCCGACCGCTTCGTTTCACTGTTCTTCAAACAGAATTTCGGAGAGCTTCTGTTTAAAACCGATAAGTTCAAACCAAAAATTGCCCTGGTTCAGAATATCGGATTCGGTGACCTGGTATATAAAGAAAATCACTATGGTATCTCAATGAGGACAATGGATGAAGGCTACTATGAAAGCGGCCTGCTGATCAATAATATCCTGAACCAGATGTTCGTTGGATACGGTCTGGGAGTATTCTACCGGTACGGACCTTATCAATTAACCGAAACAATTGATAATTTTGCATTCAAATTCACAATAACCATCAACCTGAACTAATATGCACAAGGCAGGATTTGTAAATATAATCGGTAATCCCAATGTCGGGAAGTCAACCCTGATGAATGCACTGGTAGGTGAAAAAATATCCATCATCACCTCGAAAGCGCAGACAACAAGACACAGGATAATGGGTATAGTCAATGGCGAGGACTTCCAGATTGTCTATTCCGACACTCCCGGCATACTTCAGCCCGGTTACGGACTCCAGGAATTTATGAGGAAATATGCACGTTCTGCACTGACAGATTCGGATATTATCATTTATGTCACTGATGTCCAGGAAAAAGTTACTATTGATGAGGAATTCCTAAAAAGGATGAAAACCGCCCGCATACCCATAATGTTTATCATCAATAAAATAGACCTTGGCAATGAGCAGCAGGTAAAACAACTGGCTCAGGACTATTCAAATATACTTCCTAAAGCAGAGATACTTCCTGTTTCTGCGCTGGAGGGATTCAATATAGATACCCTGTTTAACAGGATACTGGAATTGCTTCCTGAATCTCCTGCCTATTATCCCAAAGATGCTTTTACAGATAAGAGTGAACGTTTTTTCGTGGCAGAGATCATCAGGGAAAAGATCCTCCTGAACTATCAAAAAGAAATTCCTTATTCGGTTGAAATTGAAGTTGAATCTTTCAAAGAATCAAGGCAGATAATACATATCAGGTGCATTATTTATGTCTCCCGGGAATCACAAAAGGGGATCATGATAGGACATAAGGGCTCTATGCTGAAAAAGACCGGGACCCGGGCAAGGCTTGATATAGAAAAGTTTTTTAATAAGAAGGTATTCCTGGAATTATATGTTAAGGTGAAAAAAGAATGGCGGAATGATACCGGGCAGTTGAAGAGATTCGGGTACCATTAGCTTAATTGATTAAATGATATGGGAAACATA
>CAZILN010000067.1:0-3982 GCA_964540005.1 uncultured Bacteroidaceae bacterium
TCCAGGCGTTTATCGAAAACATCACATACAGCAACCAGTTCAATATTCAGATCATCCTGATGGTATCACTCCTTTTATTTGATTTGGTTGTTAAAAGCATCGAAGGACTATTAACGCGGCCAGTTTTAGACCTTGAGGAAGCAACAATTGGAAGAATACTAAGTCCTGCGATAAAATCTCTCCGCTTGATGTTTCTTTTCACATTCTCATTTTTTAAATTACCGTCTTTGCTGTCATCAAGCTCTCTGTTCATAAAAAGGCCTCCCATTTGGGAAAGGAATATACAAAATCTCAATGGTACCTTAAGCAATCCACTCAAAATTTAACATCCGGTATTGTACCCTGCATCATCTTCGCATATGAAATCAATAAAATTTATCAGTCGCGATCGCTCCTCCGGATGGCTGTAAAATGTAAGAAGCTCAGAGGCACGATTTTCATTCAGCTTAAATTCAAACTCAGTATCTAAAACCTCTGTAATATCTTTAATGCTGATAAATGTTTTTTCGGTTTCATGGCTGATATCCATATCCGGGATATCTTTTATTCCTCTGCGCAGAGCCGCAGCCATCTCAAGAGCATCATCCCTTGTTACCTGCTGATTGCTGTTTGAGTGATACTGACCTGACCAGTAAGATAGTAAATTATTTTTCCTGGTAGCTGGATGGCCGGATAAGGCCCTGCACCGGAGCTGGGTTTGTAATATGAACCATAACTCAATGTTATGCTGCATACTTAAAGAATAAAAAACCAGAACTATTATTTGGAAATTATTTAATAAGTACTTATTTTTGTACGTAAATAGATACTTAACACATTGCGACCATGTTAGCAGCAAATTATTCAGAGTTTCGTGGAGATCTAAAAAAGTTTCTCGATAATGTTGAGTTTAACAACGAAACTTTAATCATTAAACGAGGAAAAGGAAAAGGCACTGTTATGATCTCCCTTGATGAATACAATTCCCTTATGGAAACTATTCATCTTGTATCATCAAAAGCAAATGCAGACAGATTATATGAATCAATGAAGCAAATGAAAGATGGCAAAACTATCTCAAAGGATCTAATTGAAGAATAATGAGAATTGTTTTTTCAAAGATTGCTTGGGAGGATTATACTTCATGGTTGTCTGAAGACAAGAAAATGCTCCGGAAGATCAACGAGCTTATTAAGGATATTCAACGTAACCCATTTACAGGTAAAGGAAAACCAGAACCTCTAAAATACGATTTGGCAGGTCTCTGGTCCAGAAGAATTGATAGAGAGCACAGATTGGTATATCAAGTTCAAGACAATGAAATACTAGTGTATAGCTGCAAATTTCATTATGGTAGATAAGTACGCCGCCTAACAATGTGCACAGAACCGTTTCACCTACTCATACCTCAGCGCTTCAACAGGATTTCTGTTGGCGGCCTTTAGAGATTGGGCGCTAATGGCTACCAGTGCAAAAAGCCATGCCAGGCTTCCGCCAGCAATGAATATCCACCAGCTCAACTCAGTCTGGTAAGCAAAATCCCGTAACCAGGCCTTCCCCCCAAACCAGGCAACAGGACAGGCAATTGTAAAAGCTATAAGAATCTGCCAGGAAAAATTCCTGATCAGCAGGCCGTAAATATATTTCACCTGCGCCCCGGCCACCTTCCTGATACCAATTTCCTTTTCCCGGTTTTCCAGGGAGAAAGAGATCATTCCTATCAGTCCCAGGGAGGCAATTATAATTCCCAGTACAGTAAATATAAATACCAGTTTGCTTATAATTTTTTCCTGCTGATACTGGAGTTCAAAATCCTGATCCAGAAAAAAATAATTAAATACTCCATCCGGGAATAAGTCCTTGAATTTTGCTTCAGAAAAACTTAGCACATCATCAATGGCAACCGGCTCAAAAACAAGTGTAATATACCTTAAATCATCCTCCATCAGTAACATTCCAAGAGGTTCAATGGGGTTCTGCAATCCTTTGAAATGATAATTTTTGAAAACACCTATTACCGGATTAGAATTCCGATTCATTTTTTTTGTTAAAGCAATTTCCATTGATTCCCAACCGTAGCCGTATATAGCAGCTTCATTCAGGATCATTCCCTGGTTCGAACTGTCACTGAGTGAGGGATCAAATGCCCGTCCTGCAATGACTTCCAGGCCATATATGGGAATAAAATCATAGTCGACCTGCAGGCAATTCATCATTCTTGTTTTTTCTGTCTCTTCCCCGGTTGGCCACATCCTCCACCAGTAACGCCACCGTCCGGGAACACTTGATGATATGGTCGCTGCATGTATCCCTGAGTGCCGGAGGAATTCCTCCTTCACGAATTTATGATTTTTCAGGGTAACCTGATTTTCAGGAAATTCAAGGATCAGTTTTTGTTCTTTAATAAACCCAAGAGATTGATTCTTCATGAACAGCAATTGTTTGAAAACTATTACTGTTGCTATGATCAGGGTTATGGAGATGACATACTGGCCTATTACCAGGATCCTGCGAATAAGATCGCCTTTGCTTTGCTTTCCCAAAACGCCCTTCATTACTGAAACCGGTTTAAATGAGGAAAGGAAGAAGGCTGGGTAGGCACCAGCCAGTATGCCGATGACCATAATAATAAACAGAAGAAACAGGATCAATGCAGGATCACCATAATGAATATCCAGTGAAAGCCTGCCAATCCGGTTTAAAGCCGGCAGTGAAAATTCTACCAGGAACATCCCGATAATATGTGCAATCAGAGCCACTACAATTGATTCACCAAGGAACTGCCTGATTAGTATTCGCCTGGTAGCTCCGACAGTTTTCCGTATACCAACTTCCAGGCTCCTTGCCATATACTGGGCAGTGGAAAGATTCATAAAATTAAAACAGGTAATTAAAAGGATCAACAATCCAATAACTGAAACCAAATAGAGAAATACCGGATTGCCACCCGAATCAACATCCCATTTCAACTGATTGGCTTTCAGATGAATGTCTTCGATGGGCCTAAGGAAACATTTCATATCCTCTCCACTCCTTTCATACATATCCGGATCAAGTTCATTGGCCAGGTCATATATCCTGCTTTCAAATTCTTCCGGAGCAATCCATGGATGAAGTTTGACATATGTTGGCATATGGTTACCCCGCCTGACCTCTTCAGGCATGTCGTACATGGTTTTCCGGGAGGTTTCTGAAAACATAATATTAAGCCGGGCATGGGTATTAAAAGGAAAATCCTTAATTATACCCACCACTTCAAAATAACTTGTATCAATCAGTATAGATTTACCCAGTCCGGATTTATCCCCAAAATACTTATGTGCGGTAGTCTCGGTCAATACCACACTATAAGGATGGTCCATATTAGCAGCTGGATTCCCCTCCAGTACTTCAATCCCGAAAATCCGGAAAAAATCGGCTTCTGCAGAAAATATCCCCGATTCCTTGAATGCAATGTCGCCGTAACGAACCACATTTGATCGCCAGGGTCCGATCCGGCCCAGGTATTCCACTTCTTCATACTGCCTTATTTCATCCCCAATAAATCGAGGTATGGCAGCAATTTCTTCAATCTCATTATATATGTTGGAGATTTTTTCAATTCGATAAATCCTTTCTACATCGGGGTGATAATCATCAAACCCTGTCTCAAACCGGACGTACAGGAAGATTAGAACACAAACTGCTATACCTAATGACAATCCCAGTATATTAAAAATGCTAACTGTGTGGTAGCGGATGAGATGCCGTATGGCGGATATTAAGTAGTTTCTGATCATGGATGATTACTCCTGTTAAAGATAGCAAACAATACAGACAGTTCAATTCATGTTCCACTATTAATAAAGTCCTGTTTATAAGGCCGTTAATTAATTGGAGACTGTAAATCTACTATTGAAATTGTATAATATCCGACAGTATGTGTCGAATTCTGAACAATTCTCATTAACTTTACTTTTAAATATTCAATCTTGCCCTGTGAAAAAAGGAACGATACTCATTG
>CAZILN010000068.1:0-20852 GCA_964540005.1 uncultured Bacteroidaceae bacterium
CAGTACTGCTGAGAGTATTCACAGGGTAGTTGTAAAAACAGGCTCCAGGATTAACGTGATCCCCGTAGATGACATTACATACATTGAGGCACAGGATGATTATGTAATGATCTACACCTCCGGGAGAAAGTTTCTCAAGCAAAAAACCATGAAATTTTTTGAAGCCCATCTTCCCAAAGAGGAGTTTGTCAGGATCCACCGGTCATACATCGCACGCATAAGTGAGATCTCCCAGATGGAACTGTATGAGAAGGATTCCTATATAGTTATAATGAAAAATGGAACGAAACTGCCTGTTAGTAAAACCGGACTGCCAAAACTTAAAAAGTCACTTGATTTCTAATTCCTTTTTAATTCTTCAATGATATGCCTGGTCGAATTCTCCAGGTCTGTCTCCTGCTGTTCAATTGAACTCAGCAACTTCAACTGGTTCCTGGTCCGCACAAGATTGTGCTCATTATAACCGGTTTTATAATAAACATCATTTTTCAGGTAATCGGTCAGGAACCTGACAGCCTGCATCAGGATGATAAATTTGGCGCCGAAAAGGAGGTGATCTGCTTCCACCTGTTCCAGCATAGGTAATGTTTCAGAAAGATAGCCCCAGGCTAAAGCCCTGTATATATCAGTGCGGCAGTAAACCTCCGACAGGTCTGGCTGGTCTTCGTCAGACTTATTGGTAAATGTGCGTACCATATCCCCGAAATCAGACAATACGCTTCCGGGCATGACCGTATCCAGGTCAATTACACAAATACCCTTTCCGCTGTCCTTATCGATAAGCACGTTATTGAGCTTGGTATCCATATGGCAGATACGAACCGGAAGATTCTTTTCTTCCGACAGCTTATGGAAGATCCCGGTAAAATCCCTGTACCTTTCAACAGCTTTTATCTCTTGCGAAGCTTGTTTCAGGCGAAGTTGTCCGGCTGTTTCAAGAGCCCCTGAAAATTCTTCATACCTGTATTCCAGGTTATGAAAATCGGGGATGGTGATGCCTATTTCACCAGCAGGCAGATCTTTCAGGGAGAATGAAAAACGGCCAAAACATCTGGCGGCTTCGCGGGCAATAGCCGGATCCTCAACCCTGTCATAAGAGATGGTATCCGGCACAAAAACATAGCATCTCCAGTAGGAACCATCATCTCCCCTGTAGCAGGCATCACCGCCGGTGGTCAGGATAAGCTTGGGAATAATTGATTGTCCGGATGAACCACCGGGTTGGTTAAAATGCTCTGATATCCTGATAATGTTGGCCATGATAACATCAGGCTGCCTGAATACATAAGTGTTGATTTTCTGAAGGATGTACTTAAACTCTGTATTTCCTGACAGGCTTTGTACAAGATAGGTGTCGTGTATGTGTCCGGAACCATAAGATTCACAGGATCCGGGTTCTCCATCCAGCTTGAATCGGGAAGCTATTGCCAGGATCTCATTCATGCTATTCCCAGAGATTATCAGGATAAACCCCCTGTTTAATCAATCGATTGATATGTTCTTCTGCCAGAGGTTTATCCTCACGGTAGGTAACCCCGAACCACTGGTCAGAGGCCGGCAGGATCCTGACACCGGCAGACCCGGCTGCAACAAGATTATTTATTACAGTGGGTATATACAGTTCGGCCTTAATATTGTCGCTTCTATCCTTCAGGAAAGTAATAAACTCCTTTTCTATGGCCGGAAAGATCTCAGGAGTGAATCCCCAGATATTCATGGAGACCAGTTCGTCTCCAGCAAGGCCAACCTCTTTGCCTTGGGGATCCTTATAGATAATATTCCCGTTTTGTTTTTCAATTTCCATGATCTCAACAACGGCCCTGAGATCGCTGTTCTCATCGGCTTCGCACAATCCCCGCGATACTGAACCGAAATCTGACATCGTATGCCTGACCTGGTAACCAACCATACAAAACCTGCTGCTGCTCTCATTACTGCCGGACAGGTATTCAGCGGTTTTGAGGTAGGAGCCGGCACCATAGAAATCATCCGCATTGATAACGATAAAAGGTTCTCTGACAGATTTGCGGGCAACCCAGACGGCATGAGCCGTACCCCATGGTTTTACCCGCTCAGGAGAAAGTAAAAATCCCTCCGGAATCATCTCCAGTTCCTGGAATACATATTCCACCTCTATCTTCCCCTTAAGTTTATCATCAAATACCTGCCGCATATCTTTTTCAATGCTCCTGCGTATGATGAAAATAACTTTCCGGATCCCTGCCCTGATGGCATCGTAAATTGAGTAATCTATAATGGCTTCTCCGGACGGGCCGATGCGGTCAATCTGTTTCAACCCCCCGTAACGGCTTCCCATTCCTGCTGCAAGTATCACTAATGCTGGTTTCATAATCTTTCCTAATACTCATCGCTAAATCCGAATGAGGGTTTTCTGACCACCCACCTGCCATGTGTGAAGTCAGGGAAATACTGGAGGGCTCCACCCTGGGCCACCGATTGTTCGGTCAACGGAGAAATAACACTCCATGAAGCTGCATCGTAAACGTCCTGAGGGGTGTTGACCTGTCTTTTAACGGACTCTATAAAAGCATGCACAACAAAGAAATCCATTCCACCGTGGCCCGCTCCTTCAGCCTGCTCTTCATATTTCTTCCAAAGGGGGTGGTCGTATTCTTTAAACCAGGACTCCGAATCGTCCCATTGGTGGGGTTCGCTCCTGCCTTCAATATAGATGTGATCACCGTCTTTCATCCATAGTCCTTTGGTACCCTGCACCCTGAATCCCAGGCTGTATGGCCTGGGCAGGTTGGTATCGTGACTGATCATGACCGTCTCACCGTTGGCACACCGGATCAGGGTTGTAACTATATCACCCAGTTTGAACTTAATATCTGCATTCGGATGATTATCTCCGGCAGTCTCAACTATATAATTATTCAAACCTCTTGATTTAGTCGCCACGGATGTCAGGGATATGAACTTGTTCCCATGGTTGATATCCAGGTAGTTAGCCACCGGACCTATCCCATGGGTGGGGTACAGCTCACCATTCCTTGAAATGGAATGCTGGGTGCGCCATTCGGCTTCGCCTCGTGAGCCCGGACCAAATTCCACGCCCGGATTGAATTTAACCTGCCTGAGATCATGCTGGTATCCGCAATGACAATGCATCAATTCTCCAAAAAGACCCTTTCTGACCATATTAAGGACGGCCATAACATCCCTGCGGTAACAGACATTTTCCAGCATCATGCAGGGCATGCCTGTTTCTTCACTGGTTTTAACCAGTTCCCAGCAGTCCTCTATAGTCAGAGCTGCGGGTACCTCAACAGCTGCATATTTGCCTGCCTTCATGGCAGCAACCGCCATAGGAGTGTGCCAGATCCAGGGAGTGGCAATTATAACTGCGTCCAGGTCATCACGCAGTACCAGTTTTCTGTAAGCCTCCTCATCATTCGTATAGATTTCGGGCTCAGCAAATCCGGCTTCGGAAACCAGGTTCTGTGCTTTTTTGGCAGTTATCTCTTTAATATCACAAATGGCTTTGACCATCACATCATCCCTGTTCAGGGCCAGTCTCAACAAGGAGGTTCCGCGTCCTCCAAGACCAACAAATCCAAGACGGACCTTTTCGAGACTGAAATTCGGGGAAGCTATGATCCCGGGTAAAACAACAAGCCCTAAACCGGCAAGCGAATTTTTTCTGATGAAATCACGTCGGTTAATAGTGTTTATCATTCCTTTTACAATTTTATAAATATCTATTTGTGAAGTTATTCATACATAAACAAAAATAAATATAATCATTACCTTTAGGAAAACTGTAAATTATGGCTGGACTATTTTCATCAGGAAAAAAGAAACCAGGTAAAAGCAAGCTGCAATTTGTTGATCTTGAAGGACAAACACTGAAGGAGGGAGATGTGGTCATGTCATTGCGATATGAGCTGGGGGAATCAAAGATCATCAAAATTGAATCCGGACTGGCATATGAATCATTAAAAACAGGGGAACAGGTTCCCTGGGCAAAGATGATTGATGCAGCCACGGGGTATCAGAAGGTAAGGAAGCTGGAATCCTGAAAACCGGATCGGCAGGTTTTTCTCTATGCAATAATAAATTCCTATCTCATTAACCTTAAATAATAAACAAATGGGACCAAATCATGTATTCAGAACATTTCTTCTGGGATTATCATTCATCTTCTGCCTGCTGATAGCTGCCTGTTCACAACGCACGCAATCAACAGATAAGGAAGGGGAACAAACTGAAATTTCACCTGATAAATTCATGGGACGATGGGCTATTTACCATCCTGATGGAGCGAGTTATCTGAAAGTTCATGACAACCAAGGCAACATTGCAGCAGAACTCTTATGGTACGGAGGCAGCGTTCTTCCTGTCGACAGTCTTTACTTTACAGGGGAGGGTCTGGTTGTTACACGGGTATCCACGATCAGAGAAAGGGACGAATCCGGGGAGCTTACCGGAACCCGAAATTTAACCACTTATTATAAATTTAAGATGTTGTCAGCAGATGAACTGGAGGGTAAAGCAGTTTCTCCAAACCGCGATGGGACGGGAGAAAGTATTACTGAATTCACGGCAAAACGCATCCCTGACCTGCCTGAGCGTCCCGACCTGTCAGCGATAAGCTACGGGGATCCGATTAAGTTATTCAATGATAAAGATTTGACAGGCTGGGAATTAACCAATCCGAACCTTAAAAACGGTTTCAAAGTCAAAAATGGGGTGATGATTAATGAGCCGGTAGATGAAAATGGGGGGCATGGCGGTTTCGGGAACCTTCGTACAATAGACGAGTTTGAGGATTTTAAACTCAATATAGAAGTTAACGTACCGGCAGGAAGCAACAGCGGGATATACCTGAGGGGCCTCTACGAGGTCCAGGTACTCGACAGCTACGGACAGGAGCTTGACTCACATAATATGGGAGGCATATACAGCAGGATCACCCCTTCGGTGGCAGCTGAGAAGCCGGCAGGAGAATGGCAATCACTGGAAATCATCCTGTGCAAGCGTCATGCAACGGTCGTGCTGAACGGTGTTACCATCATCGACAATGAGCCCATCGAAGGCGTTACGGGGGGAGCCTTAACGGCTGATGAGTTTTCACCCGGACCCATATACCTGCAGGGGGACCATGGCGTGGTAAGTTACAGGAACATTGTTCTGACACCTGTTAAGGAATAAGCAGATAACGGGCTATGCTCAAAAAGAAAAATCTCTTCCATTCATACTTCTGCCTGCTGGTCCTGATAAGCGTTATGCTCTCATGTTCCAGTGAGCAATTGACGATAAGCTCACCTGACGGAGCTGTTCAGGTAACTGTGACTACCGGTTATATTGGGGAGGGCGGAACTACTGAAGCCGGAAGTATTGAACCCGGACTTGCATATTCTGTAAGCTTCCGTGGTGAGATAGTGCTTGATGAATCCCCTGTCAGGCTGTATTTCAGGGATGGGGATCCCCTGGGAACCGGGCTTGTTGTTCTGGAGACTGAAACCCGGATGGTAGATGAAGAATGGGAACGTGTCTGGGGAAAAAGCAAAAAGGTGCGTAATCACTTCAATGAGCTGGTGATCAGGATGAAAGAGGAATCCGGTAAGGAGCTTCTTCTGAACCTGATCATTCGGGCCTATGATGATGGCATTGCTTTTCGTTACTACATTCCGGAACAGGAGGGTATAGCTGATTTTGAACTGGGCAGCGAGATCACCAGTTTCCGTTTTACAGCAGACCACAAGATATGGGCAACTAATCTGGGAAGCTTCCATTCTTCCCAGGAACATATTTTTGATGAAACAAGGCTATCTGCCCTTTCAGAAGATGATATACTGGGAACCCCCTTGCTGGTCAAAACCGGTGAATCGGGCTGGGCTGCCATACTCGAAGCCAACCTCACTGACTGGGCCGGCATGTTTTTATCAGGACAGGCAGGAAGTCCCAATACAGTGCGCACCAAGCTATCCCCCTGGCCGGATGAACCGGACCTGGCAGTTAGATCAAAGGCTCCCAGGTATTCCCCATGGAGGGTCGTCATGCTGGCGGATCATCCGGGGAGGTTCATTGAATCTGATATACTTCATAACCTCAACGATGCCTGTGCCATAGAAGATGTAAGCTGGATACAGCCCGGAAAATCTGCCTGGGACTGGTGGTGGAACGACGGGTATGCTCCCGATATGGGCCGCAAACTTGGTCCTGACACAGAATCCCACAAGTATTTCATCGATTTTGCCTCGGAAATGGGTTGGGATTACCAGCTGGTCGACTGGCACTGGTACGGACCGCCCTTTGTGGACGAGGTGGACTTTGTTCCTAGACCTGATGCAGACATTACCAGATATTCCGATATCTGCAATATTCCGGAGATTGTGGAGTACGCAGGTTCGAAAGGTGTAAAAACACTGATCTGGCTGCAATGGTACCATGCGGACAGGCAGATGGAAGAGGCATTTCCACTGTATGAAAAATGGGGGGTATCAGGGGTGAAAATAGATTTCATGGACCGTAATGACCAGCAGATGGTAAACTTTTACCACAGGGTGGTCAAGCTTGCAGCCAGGCACCACCTGCATGTGGATTTTCACGGGGCCTATATGCCAACAGGAATTAGCCGTACCTGGCCTAACTTCCTTACCCGTGAAGGAGTGCTGGGAAATGAATATAATAAATGGAGCGACAGGATCACCCTGGACCACTGCCTGACGTTGCCCTTTACCCGTATGCTGGGCGGGCACATGGATTTTACCCCCGGTGGATTTGTACACGGGACCCGGGAGAGTTTTAAAGTGGCAACTGAATCCGGACTGCCCTATACCATGGTCCGTGGAACACGTTGTCTTCAACTGGCTATGTTCGTGATCTATGAAAGCGCCCTGCAGGTCATCTGCGATTCGCCCTATAACTACCGTAAGCAGCCCGGAGGACTTGATTTTCTTCGGATAGTCCCGGTTACCTGGGATGAAACCATAGTATTGAATGGAGAAGTGGGCGATTATATCACCATAGCCAGACGGTCGGGAGAGGAATGGTTCATTGGCTGTATGACGGACTGGACGGGACGGGAGCTGGAACTTTCACTGGATTTTCTTGGAGAGGGCTCATACAGTGCACAGGCCTGGGCGGATGCCCCTGATGCTGACCAGCATCCTGAAAAACTGGTCACAAAGGAGCTTGTCCTGACAAAAGCAGATCATTATACAGCCCAGCTTGCACCGGGAGGGGGACAGGTAATTCACCTGGTCCCGGACAGATCTGAATGATATGAGGCTTACATGCGAACTTGCGAACTTTTTACTTGTGAACTATTTTGTTTTTTTATCTTTAGGCAAACTAAAATTATCCTGTCATGGTACTACATTTCATTGATTGGTTCATAATCATTGCCTACTTCGTGATCATTATCAGCATCGGTATCATTATGTCGCGCAGGGCTTCGAAAAGTACCGGTGATTTTTTCCTGACCGGCAGGAACCTGCCCTGGTATATTGCCGGAACATCCATGGTGGCGACAACCTTTGCAGCCGATACACCTCTTGCGGTTACTGAACTTGTAGCCGAGAATGGGATAGCCGGCAACTGGCTGTGGTGGAACATGCTGATAGGGGGGATGCTTACAGTCTTCTTTTTTGCACGCTTATGGCGCAGGGCAGGAATTCTGACCGACTGCGAATTTGTGGCCATCAGGTACGAGGGGGGTGCTGCCCGCTTTCTCAGGGGATTCCGGGCCGTATATATTGGTGTGTTCATGAATGTTATCGTAATGTCATGGGTGAACCTGGCTATGGTCAAGATAATCTCCGTTCTCTTCCCGGATATCACTTTCCTGGGGATCGACAGTGTCACAATACTGGGCTTTGAATTCACTGCCCACCTGCTCTGGGTTGCCTCCATACTGCTCATAGTTGCCCTGTATGCAGCCTTATCCGGATTATGGGGTGTGTCAATCACCGATTCCTTTCAGTTTGTCATGGCCATGACAGGGACCATCATTCTGGCTATTGTCGCTGTACGTCACGTAGATATCGGAGGTATTTCCGGACTTAAGGAAAAACTTCCTGAATGGGTATTCGAATATACTCCGGCTATCGGATCGGAGGGTACCGGTACCACGGCGGCCGGTGTGTTAAAGATGAGCGCGCTTACCTTTATTACCTATATAGGTGTTCAGTGGTGGGCCAGCTGGTATCCCGGAGCTGAACCCGGAGGAGGCGGTTATATCGCACAACGAATGATGTCTGCCAAGGATGAGAAGCACTCTCTACTGGCTACCCTGTGGTTCAATATTGCCCATTATGCCATCCGGCCCTGGCCATGGGTGTTGGTGGCACTGGCAGCCCTGATACTGTATCCCGACCTTCCTGCCGAGAGCAAGGGGGAGGGATTTGTAATGGTTATGCGTGACCTGCTGCCTGCCGGCCTGATAGGATTCCTTTTTGCTGCTTTTCTGGCGGCTTTCATGTCTACCGTAGCCTCCCAGACCCTCTGGGGAACCTCTTACATTGTCAATGACTTGTACCGTCCCTTTATTAAACCCGGTGCTTCTGAAAAATATTATGTCAGCGTTTCACGGATCACCACTGTTGTCCTGGCGCTGATCTCTGTTATTATTACCTCTAAACTGGAACGGATCTCTGATGCCTGGAAATTCATTCTTGAATACAGTGCCGGCATAGGGGTGGTCCTTATACTCAGGTGGTTCTGGTGGAGGATCAATGCCTGGTCGGAACTATCAGCTATCCTGGCTCCCTTTGTGATGTATCCCATCCTTAAACTGAAAGGGGTGGAGTTCCCTGATACCCTTCTGATAATCGTCGGGTGGTCAACTGTGGTATGGATAGTGGTCACTTTCCTGACAAAACCGACCCATGAGGATAAACTTAAAGACTTCTATACTCGGGTTCATCCTGGCGGGATAGGGTGGAGGAGGATAGCAAAACTGCTTCCTGCTGTTGAAGGAGATAAAGGATACGGCATACTCTTCCTTAACTGGCTCTGCGGTTGTATCCTGGTAGTATTCACTCTGTTCTCATTCGGAAAATTTATTTTTGGGGAAAACCTGCGTGCCTTGATTTACCTGGGCATTGCACTGAGTGCGGGAGCCGTGATATACTGGAACCTTTCCAGGATTGGCTGGAAAAAGGTAATAAAATAGGAAATGAATACTAAACATTTTTCGGCAGTAGAGAAGAGCTTTTTCGACCTGTCCGGGGTGAAGGAATATACTACCGCCGTACCTTATATACTGGTGGACAATTTTCCAACCCTGGGAAAATTTGTGGCTCTCAGGTTCCTGGAGTGGGTAGCCGAAAATCCTGAAGGCCTTATCAGCCTGCCAACAGGAAAGACACCTGAATATTTTATCAAATGGACGAAGTATTTCCTTGATCAATGGGATGACAGGAAGGCAAAGGAGGATAGACGGAAACTTGGTCTCAGGATCAATCGCAAGCCGGATCTGTCTAAGCTTCACTTTGTTCAGATCGATGAATTTTACCCCATAGATCCCAAACAGCATAATAGCTTCTGTTATTATGTCAGTCAGTTCTATATTAAGGATTTCGAACTTGATCCCGGGAGGGCTCTCCTGATGAATTGTGATGAAATTCCCCTTGTCGGGGGAAAACATTTCAGTGAGGTATTTCCTGATTATATTGTAGATCTTTCCCTGCGATACAAGGAACCCAAGACCAATACAGAAAAGCTGCAGCAGCAGTCCATATTTATGATCGATGACTGGTGTTCCCGGTATGAGGAAAAAATCAGGGATATGGGAGGAATAGGCTTTTTCCTGGGAGGTATCGGACCTGACGGCCATATTGCTTTCAATACCAGGGGATCGGATCACCACACCACCACACGGCTTACATCGACCAATTTTGAAACCCAGGCTCAGGCTGCAGGTGACCTGGGGGGAATAGAAATCTCAAGGAACCGCCTTGTTATAACCATAGGCCTGCAGACCATCGTTAATAATCCGGATGTGGCAGCCATCATTTTTGCTGCCGGTGAAGCCAAGGCTGAGATGGTAGCTAAATCGCTTGAAAGTCAGTCTACCAACGTATATCCGGCAACCGTACTTCAGAAAATATCCGGCGGCAGGTTCTACCTGACCCATGGCGCCGCATCCAGACTGCACGACCGCATTGATGCCATGTTCAAATCCGGAGAATGGACCCATCAGAAGACTGAACGCGCAATTATCGACCTGTGTAAAAGGATAGATAAATACGGGCATCACCTTGCCAAGGATGACCTCTTGGCAGACCCTTACTGCAAGCTGGTGCCGGACCTGAACAACAACACAGTTCAGAGCGTGGTGGATTCGATTACAGCAAAGATCAACAGGGGAATCGTGACCGAGAAGGACCAGGTATACCTGCATACAGGTCCGCATCACGATGATATTATGCTTGGCATGTTACCGCACATTACACACCAACTTCGGGGAGCATCGAATAAATTCCATTTTGCTGTGCTGACATCAGGATTTACAGCCGTTACAAACAGTTTTATTAAAATTGTACTCATTATATGCAAACGATATCTCGACCTGGGAAAGATTGAAATGGTCAAGTATCATGATTTTTTTGAATCAGGATATAAATTCAAGTGGGATAAGGATGTATACCATTATCTGGACAGGGTGGTGGCCAATGATGTTGAGGGACAGCAGAGGGGATTGAGCCACAGGATAGTCAGGGCCATCGTCGATATCTTTAAGGTGAGGGATGAGGAGGACCTGCGCGACCGCATAAATGAGATACTGTCCATCCTGAACAGAAGTTACGATGGTGAGAAGAATCCACCAAAAATACAGCAGCTCAAGGGCATGATCAGGGAATTTGAAGAAGAACTGGTATGGTCCCATTTTGGAGTACAGGTAAAGAACATTGAACATTGCCGGCTGGGTTTTTATACGGGTGATATTTTCACTGAACAGCCGACCAGGCAGCGCGATTCTATGCCTGTATTTAATATAATCAAAAAGATACAACCTACGGTAATCAGCCTGGCATTTGACCCCGAAGGCAGTGGTCCGGATACCCACTACAAGGTGCTCCAGGCCATAGCTGATGCCGTGCGAATGTGGAAGGAGGAGAAAGATCTGTCGGGTCTGCGCATCTGGGGATACCGGAATGTCTGGTACCGTTTTCGACCTTCAGATGCCGAAATAATAGTTCCTGTATCACTTAATTCACTTGCCGTACTGAATGAATCTTTCCGGAACTGCTATATCAGCCAGGTTGAAGCTTCTTTCCCCTCCTATGAATATGACGGCCCTTTCAGCGAGCAGGCTCAGAAGGTCTGGACAGAACAGATGAAAGACATCCAGTACCTTCTTGGCAAGGATTTCTTTTACCGCAATGAGCATCCGAGGCTGAGAGGATCCCATGGCTTACTGTTCTTCAGGGAAATGACTGTGGATGAGTTCCTGAGCGAAGCCCGTGAACTGGAAAAAAGTATGGAAGGTTAAGATCTGATTCCTGCCAGAGCCTCTTCGCAGCACTGAGGGGAAGAGAGTGCAATAATAATAAACTAGAAAAGGATCTTCAATACTAATCCCATCCCAAGTGTCTGTTAAATCACGGCTCCTGAACATATTATTCTGGTCCATTATTTCAGCTGCCTTTATTGGTCCGGGTACCATAACCACCGCCTCAAAAGCCGGGGCAGATCATGGTCTTGACCTGCTCTGGGCCCTGTTGTTCTCAACCTTTGCCTGCCTGGTGCTGCAGGAAGCCAGTGCCAGGATCAGTATTGTTACGGGACTGAACCTGGGACAGGCCCTCAGGAGCAGTTTGCATAAGCGAAAGGGGAAATCCGCCATACTGATCCTGATAGGGGGTTCTGTACTGACAGGCATAGCTGCTTACCAGACAGGGAACATCCTTGGAGCAGTCTCCGGAATGGTGCTTATTGCCGATCTGCCGCCAGGCTTGTTTGTCGTGGCCACCGGCCTGCTTGCCGGTGCGGTCCTCAGCATTCCCAGTTTAAGGATCATTGCTCGATTGCTTGGGGGACTGGTAGCCATTATGGGAATTATCTTTCTGCTGGCTGCAATTTTAATCAGGCCGCCTGTACCTGATATCCTCTCGGGAATGTTTGTTCCCCGGTTTCCTCAAGGGGGATCGGGTGGACTACTGGTTTTGGGACTGATAGGAACAACGGTAGTACCCTACAATCTCTTTCTTGGATCGGGACTGGCTGAGAGGAGCCAGAGCCTCAGGGAAATGCGCATCGGCCTGGGTGTTGCGGTGATCTTTGGGGGAATAATTTCTATGGCAGTCCTGGTCACAGGTACTGCAGTCGATGAACTGACAGGCTTCCGGGACCTCGGGAATGCACTTAATAATATTCTGGGTGGTTCCGGTGAGTACATACTCGGCTTTGGATTATTTGCTGCCGGCTTCACTTCGGCCGTAACAGCCCCTCTTGCCGCTGCCATAACAACAAGGTCGGTATGGGGAAAGGATCCCGTGCGATGGCAGGCTTCTTCCATCAGGTTCAGGTCTGTCTGGTTAATTGTACTCATCCTGAGTATTTTCCTGGGACTCACCGACATTGATCCCATCCCTGCTATTATAATGGCTCAGGCGCTTAACGGTCTTATCCTGCCCCTTATCAGTATTTTCCTGCTGCTTCTGCTGAATAGCAGTTCAGTTATGGGTCAGGCCGGAACGAATAATTGGATACAGAATGCTGTGATGGCCCTGGTTGTTGGCATTACCCTTATTATCGGTCTGACGAATATCATCCGGTCAGTTACAAGAATTTTTAACTTTGAGATCTATAAATGGGACCTTGTTATGATGATCAATATCCTTTTCTCAGTCATTGTTATATTGCTGCTCATAATAAGGATCTTCTATATACAAAGGTATAGAAAGAACAGCTGATGCATAAGGCTTCATATGATATTTATATTGATACCGGCGGGACCTTCACCGATTGTCTGGGCAGGGATCATGAGGGCAGGTGGTACCGGCGCAAGGTGCTCAGCCACGGTGCTCTTCGTGGCCTGATAAAGAAGTGGCTGAGTTCCAACACCCTTCTGATAGAACATAACTGGGGGCTTGAAAAAGATATTATAAGGGGCTATCAGTTCAGGCTCCTGAAACATATCCATGAGGTGATATATGTTCAATCCTTTGATCTGCATACAAATATACTCCGCCTGACCAGGGATCTGCCGGCGAGTTTACAGGACATTTCCATGAGCTTCGAAATTGCCACCGATGAAGAAGCTCCTGTCCTGGGTGCCAGGCTGATTACCCAGACTCCCCTGGATCTTGATCTTCCCGCTATGAATATCAAGCTGGGTTCCACCAAGGGAACCAATGCCCTGCTGGAAAAAAACGGGGCGGATGTGGCCCTTTTTGTTACCCGTGGCTTCAGGGACATCCTTGAAATAGGAACACAGCAGCGGCCTGATATATTCTCCCTTAATGTCCTGAAGAGGGAGATGCTTTACAGTGATGTTGTAGAGGTCCATGAAAGGATTGATGCCAGCGGTAAGATCATCGAAGAACTGGATCCTGAAAAAATCACAAACAAGATCAGGAAATTAAAAAGAAAAGGTGTCGATACGGCAGCAATATGCCTGCTGAACTCTTACAATAATCCGGTACATGAATATGAACTGGCGGCCTTCCTGAGGAAAAACGGGTTTTCGGATATTTCCATATCTGCCAGTTTGTCTGCAATGATCAAGTACCTTCCCCGTATGGAAACAGCAGTGGTGAATGCCTATCTGAGCCCTGTTCTGAAAGACTACCTGGCCAATGTCAGGGAGAGTAACCCGGGCGGACTTATTCATATGATGACCAGTGCCGGCAGCCTGGTTAAATCCGAATACTTCCAGGCCAAGGACAGTTTGCTTAGCGGACCGGCAGGAGGAGTGGTGGGAGCCTCTGTACTGGCAAAGAAATCGGGATTCACACGCATCATCAGCTTTGATATGGGTGGGACCAGCACAGATGTGTCACGGTTCGATAATGAATATGATTACTGCTATGATCTTAAGATAGGTAATGCCCATATTTTCAGCCAGGCCCTGGCCATTGAATCTGTGGCAGCGGGTGGGGGTTCAGTGTGCTATTACGATGGATATAAATTATGTGTCGGGCCCCAGAGCGCAGGGGCCGATCCCGGTCCCGCATCTTATGGTGCCAATGGTCCCCTGACTATTACTGATGTGAACATCCTGCTGGGGCGATTGGACAGCAGGCAGTTCAATATCCCGGTTTTCACGGAAGAGGCCTCGGAAAAACTGGAAGAGGTGTGTGCCGGCATAGCGGATGACAGGGGAAAAAGACCCCGGAAGGAAGAGATACTGACGGGCTTTTTACAGATAGCCAATGAAATTATGGCAGGGGCCATAAAGAAAATATCTATTTCCAGGGGCTATGATCCGGCTGAATATTCCCTTGTGGCATTCGGTGGGGCAGGTGGCATGCATGCCTGCAGTATAGCAGATATCCTGGGAATGGAAAGCATTCTCGTACCTGAAGATGCAGGCCTGCTGAGTTCTTATGGACTGGCCGGTGCCAGCATCGAGCGTTTTGCTGAGCAGCAGCTCTTACAGGACCTTGATTCGGTCACTGAGTCGCTGCCCGGACTGTTTGATGAACTGGCCGGCAAAGCGGTGGAGCTGGTAAAGAAAGAAGGTGTTACCGATAATATACTGATACGATCGAAGATAATCTCCTTACGGTTTAAGGGTCAGGATTCCAGCATACACCTGCCTTATGATACGGACATTGATCTGATGGAATCCTTCTGGTTCAACTATGAAAAGATTTACGGGTATTATACCGAAAACAAAAATATTGAGGTAGAATCAATCCGGGTCCTTGCCGGTGAAGCAGACAGGGAAGATCAACCCCCTGCAGGTGAAATGAATTTATATAAGCCGGAACCCTCACGCTGGATTGATTCCTGGGTGGCCGGCAACTGGGAACCGGTCCCGGTATTTCTGAGGAAAGACCTGGACCCCGGGGCCAGTATAGAAGGCTTTGCATTACTGCTTGATAAATACAGCACCACGGTCATAGAGCAAAACTGGAGTCTTAGTCTTGACGCAAACCGTACAGCCGTTTTATCAAAGGTATCAGGAAAGGCTGCTGTTGAAGAGAAGACAATCAACCTGGAAGCCCGGCTGGAATTGTTTACCAGGCGATTTATGTTTATTGCAGAGAATATGGGTGCCATGCTTCAGCGTACATCCCTGTCGGTAAACATCAAGGAAAGGCTGGATTTTTCCTGTGCCCTTATCGATCCCGAAGGAAGACTGGTTGCCAATGCACCTCATATTCCGGTTCATCTGGGTGGTCTGGGTGTCTGTGTCAGGAAACTGAAGGAATCATTCCCCATGGAACCGGGTGATACCATTATTACCAACCATCCCCTCTACGGAGGGTCTCACCTGCCGGATATCACCCTGGTTACCCCGGTATTTACAAAGGGGAGAGAGCTACTGGGATATGTGGTTAACAGGGCACATCATTCAGAGATCGGTGGGAGCACACCGGCTTCCATGCCTCCCGATGCAACATCTCTGGTGGAGGAAGGAGTGGTGATCCCTCCTGTTTGCCTGCTGAAAAGGGGATTGGAAAACTGGTCGGAGATCCGCCGTATACTTGAAACGGCTCCATACCCTACCAGGTCTCTTGATGAAAACCTGGCAGATCTCAATGCAGCACTGGCGGCAAATATGAACGGGGCTGAAGCCTTAAGAGATATGGCCAGGAATTTTGGTACTGATACAGTATTGACATATTTCAGGCTGCTGCGTGAACATGCCAGCCGGAAAATGGAAGAAACCCTGAAAGATTTTCCTGATGGTGAATACATAGCCAGTGAATTTCTTGATGACGGAACCCCGCTCCAGGTGAAAGTCATTAGCAAAGGCGACAGGATCAGCATAGACTTTGCCGGAAGCGGGGGAACCCACCCGGGGAACATGAATGCTACGGTAGCCATTGTAAATTCTGTTGTAATCTATGTAATGAGGTTACTGCTGAATGAGGATATACCTCTGAATGAAGGGATGCTGGAACCCCTGGATCTGTTGATCCCGGCTGGTATGCTGAATCCTGATTTCAGTGACGACCCTTCTGCATGTCCGGCCATAGTGGGAGGGAATGTGGAAGTTAGCCAGCGCCTGACCGACACATTGCTTAAAGCTTTCGGAGTGGTCGCCTGCAGCCAGGGAACAATGAACAACCTCTTGATAGGTAATGACTCATTCAGTTATTATGAGACCATTTGCGGTGGCTGCGGGGCGGGACCTGATTTCAGGGGTGCCTCTGCCGTGCACCACCACATGACCAATACCCGTATAACAGATCCGGAAATACTTGAACTCAGGTACCCGTTACGGCTGAATAAATTCTCAATCAGAAAAGGTTCAGGAGGGAAAGGTCTGTACAAAGGGGGCAACGGAGTAGTGCGTGAATTTACTTTCCTGGAGCCGGCGACTATATCCATTCTCAGCCAGCACAGAAAAGAAGAACCTTTCGGCCTGAAGGGGGGGGATCCGGGTAAACGGGGCAGGCAATGGATCCGGAAAGAGGATCAATCCAGGAAAATGCTGGAAGGAGTTGACGGTGCAGAGGTCGAACCAGGGGATTCACTAATAATCAAAACCCCCGGAGGAGGGGGATGGGGTAAAAGCAAGAAGGCATAACTTTCCAAAGATATTATATTCATTTGAGTTTAAACGCCTGTTATTTACCGTTGATCAATTCAGGGATATAGCGAAAGATAAATTCATCCAGGCTGCATACCCTTATACCTCCCGATACAGGAAAATCATCGGAACCCGGAGTGAGGACAAACCTGTTTGGCGCATTAACATCATCCATTGCAATGTAATTCCCTTTTGAGATTTTTGGTGAATTTGAAAATTTTATTTCAATACTTATTACCGGATCTCCACCTGATTCTATAACCAGGTCGCATTCAGCACCATCCTGTGACCTGTAAAAGTATGTCAGGCAGTCATCAGGGATACTTGAGATAATCTGTTGCATACAGAAGGCTTCCCATGAATTTCCGACTGCAGGATATGAGAAGAGCTTATCAAATTCCTTTAGATTAAGTAAATAATGCAGAATCCCTGTATCAGTAAAATATAATTTGGGCGATTTTATAATTCTTTTCTTAACATTCCTGTTATAAGGAGAAAGTCGTTTAATTAAAAAGGCATTCTCAAAAAAATCGATATAGTTTTTAACAGAAACTGAGGAGATCTCAAGAGATTTGGCAAGCATGGAATAATTCAGTACCTGTCCGTTCAGATGCGCCAGCATGGTCCATAATCTTAATGATAGAGGAGGTGAAGCTGTAAGTCCCAGCAAAGGAAGGTCTTTTTCCAGATAGGTTTTGGCGAAACTACCCAACCAGTCTTGCGAGATAGAGGTATCAGGAGCAAGTAAAGCCCTGGGGAATCCTCCCTTGAACCATAATTCATTCTGACTGGCTATTCCTTTGGATTCCATGATGTTAAATGGATGTATGTTGATGTAGATAATCCTGCCTGCTAAGGATTCCGAAGAGTCCCTGATAAGGTCAGGAGCAGCTGATCCGAGTAAAATAAACCTGCCTGCTCTGTAATCTTTATCTACAAGCGCCCTTAAAAGGGGAAATAAATCCTTCCTGTGCTGGATTTCATCAATTACAATTAATTTATCGCTGTTTTCCGTCAGAAACATTTCCGGATCTTCAAGTTTTCTCAGATCAGAAGTAAGCTCCAGATCCAGATATATATAGTGTAAGTCTGAATTGTAAAGAAATTCTTTAATAAATGTAGTCTTTCCAACCTGTCTTGGACCGATTAATCCTATAACCGGGAAATAGGACAGGTGTTTTTCCAACAGTGTATTATATTTTCGTTTATGTATCACAACCCTGCAAATTTAAAAAAATATTTTAAATATGCAGGGTTGTTTATGATTTTCTTTCATAAAAACACCAACCGTATTACCTTGATTGATATTATGATTGCATTTCAAATTCCATTCTTTTTGTAGCTCATGTTGTGTAATGTTTGGTCAAAACAAAACTAAATGTATGATTTGATGTATTTTTAACTCGCTGTGGCATATTAATTCCATTACACATGTTTATTACATGAGTGGATTCATTAATAATCAACCCCCCGCGAGGAGGGGGCTGGGGGAGGAAAATACCATGAGAAGAAATACCATGAAAGGAATTACCGGTTATTTAGTGTACGTGGTAAGCAGTCTGTTACTTGTTTTACTCACAACATGTACCGGCAGGAAACAGGCCAGGCCAAATATCATACTGATAATAGCCGACGACCAGAGTTACAATACCCTCCCGGTCCTGGGCAATAATGAGGTCCGGGCACCAAACCTGGAAAGACTGGCAGCACAGGGGACCCTGTTTACCCACTCCTATAATATGGGTGGATGGCACGGGGCGGTATGTGTGGCCTCAAGGACCATGCTCAATACCGGCAGGTTTGTCTGGCGGGCTGAGCAGGCAAGCACACAACTGGATTCACTGGCCGGCAGAGGGGAGATGTGGAGCCAGTTGATGAAGCAGGCCGGCTATGAAACCTTTTTTTCGGGGAAATGGCACGTGAGCATAGAACCTGAAAAGATATTTGACCATGCAGTACATACCCGGCCCGGTATGCCGGAAACGGTTCCCGGAGCTTATAACCGGCCGGTCGAGGGAGAGGATGACAAATGGTCACCCTTTGATATGACTATAGGAGGTTTCTGGGAGGGAGGAAAACACTGGAGCGAGGTTCTCGGGGATGATGCTGTGGATTTCATCCGTATAGCCTCGGAGAATGATGACCCCTTCTTTATGTACCTGGCCTTCAATGCCCCCCATGATCCCCGGCAATCCCCCAAAGAATATGTGGACAGGTACCCGGTTGATCAGATCTCTGTCCCGGAAAGCTTTCTTCCCCTTTACCCTTATGCCGAAGAGATCGGGTGCGGTGAAGATCTGAGGGATGAAAGACTGGCACCTTTTCCCCGTACAGAATATTCTGTCAGGGTACACAGGCAGGAATACTATGCCATTATCTCCCATATGGATGAGCAGATCGGAAGAATGCTTGATGCCCTGGCTGCATCGGGACAGGATGAAAACACCTATATTTTCTTTACTGCCGATCACGGACTGGCTGTAGGTTGCAATGGATTGATGGGTAAACAGAATATGTATGATCACAGCATACGCACGCCCATGATAGTTGTGGGTCCGGATATCCCGGCAAACCGGAAGCTGGATACGGGTGTTTACCTGCAGGATGTTATGCCTACTGCCATAGAGTTATCCGGAGGTAAGATCCCTGAATATGTGGAGTTCAAAAGCCTGATGCCCTATCTGAGGAACAATGGGCAGCAGGAAAGCTATGATGCTATTTACGGCTGTTATATGGACCTCCAGCGAATGATCCGTAAAGATGGGTATAAACTGATTGCCTATCCTTATGCCGGCAGATTGAGGCTTTATGACCTTTCTGAAGATCCATTGGAGATGAATGACCTGGCAGATGATCCCGGCAAGCAGCAGCTAGTCCGTGAGTTGTTCACAGAACTTGAGGAACTGGGACAAAAGATGGATGACACTCTCAACATCCGGTCCTTTTTCAGTGAATTTCAATGATCTGCTTTATACTTTTTCCAGCAGGGAAAGTTATCTTTATACTTTACTTACTTTAAACCTGAATAGGAACAAACCTATATTTAAATTCCTGAATAAGAGAGAATATCATGACAGAATTATTTGACTTAACCGGCAAAACAGCCCTGGTTACGGGTGGTACTCACGGACTGGGGATGGCTATTGCAAAAGGCCTTGCGGGGGCAGGGGCAGGGATCGTTATCAATGACATTGACCAGGGAAAACTCGACCATGCAGTGGCAGAATATAAAAAGGATGGAATAAAAGTAAGTGCCTACCTGTTTGATGTTACCAGTGAGGAAATAGTAAAGGCCTTTGTAGAAAAAATAGAAAATGAAGTAGCTCCCATAGATATCCTGGTGAATAATGCCGGGATTATTAAACGCATCCCTTTCCTCGAGATGGAAGCAAAGGATTTTACCGATGTGATCGATGTCGACCTGACCGGCCCTTTTATTATGTCCCGGTATGTCTCTGAGCGCATGGTCAAACGTGGTAAAGGTGGTAAGATCATTAACATGTGTTCCATGATGAGCGAGCTGGGGCGTAATACGGTCAGCGGGTATGCCGCTGCAAAAGGCGGCCTTAAGATGCTGACCCGGAACCTGGCCACCGAACTGGCCAAACACAACATCCAGGTGAACGGTGTTGGTCCCGGATACTATGCCACATCTCAGACAGCACCCATACGGGTGGACGGACATCCTTTCAATGAATTCATTATCAACAGGACACCGGCCGGCCGCTGGGGGGAACCTGAGGAGCTGCAGGGCACTGCCATCTTCCTTGCCTCTAAAGCATCTGATTTCGTCAACGGGCATATAGTGTATGTGGACGGGGGGATACTGGCTTCAATTGGCAAACCGCATAACGAAGATTAGGTATTTCCTGGTCAGTAATAAAATTGCATAGTATTAATAAACAGGCATATTATGGAATATCCTTCAAAAAGGAATTATACACAGTACAAAAGATACTGCAAAACCCTAAGCCTCAGGGATGACCCGCAGCTGATCGAGGACTATAAGAAAGTACATGCCACAGGAGCAGCCTGGCCGGAGATCACCCGTGGTATGAAAGAAGTCGGCATCCTGGATATGGAGATATACATTGCAGGTACCCGGCTTTTCATGATCATGGATACCCTGCCTGACTTTGACCATGACAGGGCCATGACAGAGCTGGGCACC
>CAZILN010000069.1:0-9267 GCA_964540005.1 uncultured Bacteroidaceae bacterium
CCATTGCCCATGTGAGGGGAGGACAGATATATGGACGCCAGTGGTATGAGGACGGAAAGCTGTTCAAGAAGATAAATACATTTACGGATTTTATCGATTGCGGGAAATACCTGGTCGAAGAGAAGTATACCAATCCCGACATGTTGTTTGCCCTGGGGGGTAGTGCAGGCGGACTCCTGATGGGTGCCGTTGCAAATATGGAGCCGGACCTGTTCGGGGGAATCATAGCCGCCGTACCCTTTGTGGACGTGGTGACCACCATGCTGGATGATGACATCCCGCTGACCACCGGGGAATATGACGAGTGGGGCAACCCGAACGAAAAGGATTACTATGAATACATGTTATCTTACTCACCCTATGACAATGTCGAGGAAAAGGATTATCCCAATATGCTGGTCACTACGGGACTTCATGACTCACAGGTACAATACTGGGAGCCGGCCAAATGGGTGGCCAAGCTGCGTGACATGAAGACCGATGACAACATCCTGATCATGCACACCAATATGGAAGCAGGCCATGGCGGCGCCTCAGGCCGCTTTGAGCAGTATCGCGAGACCGCCCTGGAGTATGCCTTTTTACTGAAGCTGGCAGGGATCAAGAAATGAAGAAATTCACAAGTTGACAAGTTCCAGGTTCCAAAGTCCAGGTTCCGAAGTTCCAGGTTTTAAAGTAAAAAGTCTGCACTATTGCTGAATTGTGGTTTAAAAAGAGAAGTTCTCAGAATCGACGGCTATTACAGCATTCCTTCCTTTTCCATCTGCCTGATTTTTGTCCTGATTTCAGCTTTTTCTTCATTTGCTCTTTTTACGATCTGTTTGAACTCCTCATCAATCCTCAGATTATTGAACATCGGATCTACTTTTATCCATTCATGTGCCCCGTTTGTAAATCCAAGTTTCTCATACTCCCGGAGCCAATGCATAGCTTCCGCACTATTCCCGAGTACAGCATATATACCTGCCAGATCATAAGTTGCATTAGTGATTCCGTATTGATCCTTTTTACTGATGCTTTCCTTACAAAAGCTTATTTGTTTGTTAAAATACTCCATTGCTTCATCTTTCTTGCCGTTGGCCCATAAAATTAGACCAATCCGATGACTAACATTCATGTATTCAAGCGCGGAGCTCTCCAGTACAATTCGAATACTTTCTTCTGCTTCTGCAATCCTTCCTAATCCAAGGAGTGCTTCAGACTTTATATAATACGAACCTTTTTCCTCAGGTTGAAGAGATATTGCTGTGTCTGCCAATGCAAGCATTTCTTCATATTTGCCCTGGATTTCCAGTATCCACCGATTAATACTAAAAGCCTGGTCAATTGTCAGTTTATCATGAAGATATAGTTGTGCTTTTTCCAGGTCATCGATGGATACGTATATCCACCAGATGTTCATAATTATTAAACCTAAATCTGTGTCCCCTCTTTCCAGAATTTCAGCTTCCTTATAATTAGACAGAGCATTTAAATAATCCCTTAAATGATAGTATACTATGCCCAGCCTTCTATATGCCAATGCATGATTCGGCTCAAGTTGGATGGCTCTTTTCAGGTCAGCAACAGCTTCTTCTGTCTGAGCCCTTTCATGGAAGTATGTTCCTCGACCTGAATAAGCTTCAACAAGGTTTGAGTCCAGTTCCAGCGCTTTATTAAAATAGAAAAGTGCTGAGTCCAGGTAGAACGGTTTATAATAGGTTGATAACCATTGGTCATCTAAGGAGCTGTTACCGAGCCAGTAATATCCCAGTGCAAATTCAGGATCAAGAATAAGTGATTTATGTGCCAGCATAACGACAGTATCCAGATAGCTGGAATTACAGGTAAATATATATTGATAATAATGATCTCTTGCTTGCAAATGATAGTCAAAGGCAGTCATATCGGAAGTTGGAACTTTGTCAATGAGTTGCTTCTCAAGAGGAGTTATTATGGCTTCCAATTCTGAGGCAACTGCCTGAGCAATTTCGCTTTGAATAGTAAAAAGATCCCGGTATTCCCTGTCATACAGTCCCGACCACAGATGATCTTCATTCACGGCCCGTAATAATTGCATAACGATCCTAATCTGATCTCCATCCCGCTGAACAGTCCCTTCCAGGATAAAATTGACTCCCAGCTCTTCCCCGATTTCAGGTATGAGTTTTTTCTCTTCCTTGTATTTTAATGTTGATGTTCTGCTGAGAACCCTCAGGTCAGATATTTTTGACAATTGATTAATAATTACGTCGGTAATCCCGTCACTGAACCAGGCCTGTTGTTCATCACTGCTTAGATTCTCGAATGGAAGCACGGCAATGGAACGTTCAATTTCTGTCAGATTCCCAGCTTTGTCCCCTCCACCGATGACATTAAACACTGCCAGAGCCACTACAATAATGATACTGATCAGCAATAGCCCGGTGATGGTAATTATTAATCTTTTCTTTGGATTTTTTTGGCCAGCAGCAGTAATTGCCGGTCCTGCACTTTCACTTTTTGATTCTTCAACTTCTGGTTTTCCGGCTGAGGGATTGTATTTCAGATACCACCTGATGATGGTAGCAAGATTATTAAGAACCGGTTTGACCTGTTCGGGATCAAATTCTTTCGGATGGGTCCCATAGGCAGATAAACTGTTCAGGTGGTGCATCGAAGTGATAATGTGGGACGGGACCTTTTCCTCCTTGTTCAGTTTATCGATGATGCCTTTCAGGGGTTCGGTTTTGCGTGGCCTGTTTAATTCTTTTTCACACAGATCGGTCACAATCACTTCCAGGCATCTGCGGAAATATAGCAATATGACATTCGCATCATCCGCCTTAAGCAGCTGGCCCAGTTCCTTCTCAAGCTCAGAATGCTGTCCTTTTACGGATTTGTGCAAGACTTCAATTTCTTTTATTTCCGCTGACCAAATAAAAGTGAGTCAATTCCGGTTTTTAATCAAATACTTATGCCGGAATTGTTCAGGAGGTGTGCCTTTTTAATCTTCGATAGATCAAGCCTGTGGTAAAAAGAAGAAGCAGCTCTGCTACGATAAAGAGCCACCAGTTAAACCTGCGGGGGATATAGGACAGGGAGATATCGAACAGGGTATCTCTTGGGACGGTCCATATTTCCCGTAAGGAAGAATGCTCCAGGATGAAACCGGAATAATCCCAGATGAAACTCAGAACAACCAGCAGAGCGCCGCAGACTAGCAGGATCCATTCAGGCCTGTGTAGGCGGACCGTAAGCCCTGAATCAGTGAACCTGATCAGTATAAGTGCCAGCAGTATCATGGTCACCGAGACGATGACAGGCGCAATTACAGGCCCCGTCCAGGTTACCGGAATCAGGAACAGGATATCCCAGGTCAGCAGGGAGGCCGGCCAGTCCAACAATACCTTGAGGAAGACATAATAGAATATATCCCACACTGCAAAACAATAAAGGAACCAGGCGAATTTCTCCGTTCTGTTCCTGCCTGCAATCAGCGCAATCGTAAGCAGCATGATCAGTGTGGCTGCTTCACGCCATATCTCCGTAAGGGCAAGGTGGTCAGTAATGGGCTGCAGGGGAAAGTCAAATCCACCGGGGTACATCAGTTCCCGGAGGTATACGACGACCGCGCTTTCCAGGAACCCCATGGCCATGCTGAACAGGGTCAGCCAGAGCAGCAAATGAAGCGTTTTTCGGGACATTAGAATTCTTTTGTCAAAATAACGTGATTCTTACTGCGTTAAGTATTGAAGATCTTCGCAGCAAGCTGCGAGGAACCGAGCTTGCGAGCTCGACGCAGTCAATACGCTCGCAGGATTTACTGGTTCCTCAGAACAAATTTATATTTTTACTGAAACTTTTGAACAGAAAACATCCTGTGATCTATCCCGGTAATTTCGAAGAGAAGATTGGTTTTACCCGCATACGCGAACTGGTAAAGAAAAAGTGCAGTTCGATAATAGGAGCCCTGCATGTTGAAGAGATGGATTTTGAGACCCGTTATGAAGAGCTGCTGAAAAAACTGAAACAGGTAGATGAATTCCAGAGGATACTCAGGTATGAACAGGATTTTAGCCTGGGACCTGTCCCCGATATCCGGGAAGCCCTCGACAAAATAAAAATTGAGGGGCGCCACCTGGACACAGATGAACTTAAGGATCTAAGGGTATCGCTGGATACTGCCCGGACAGTGGTTAATTTTTTCACCAGGAAAGAATCAGACGATTACCCCATAACCAGGGCACTGGTGGGCTCAGTAAAGATGTATCCCTATCTTTCTGAACGGATAGAGAAGGTCCTGAACAAACAGGGCAAGATCAGGGACAATGCCAGCAAGGAACTTCAGGTCATAAGAAGGCAGATCAGCCAGAAACAATCCGCCGCAGTTAAGATTTTAAACCGTCTCTTGCAACAGGCTCAATCTGAAGGGTTTGCCGATAAGTATGCGGCCGCGAGCCTTAGGAACGGCCGTCCGGTGATACCGGTTGATGCAGCCAGTAAACGAAAGGTGAAAGGGATTATCCATGATCAGTCCGCCAGCGGAAAAACAATCTTCATTGAACCAACCGAGGTGGTGGAGATGAACAATGAGATCAGGGAACTGGAGTATGAGGAGAACCGTGAAATCATAAAGATACTGACCTTGTTAACCGATGATTTCAGGCCTTATTACCATGAACTTGTATCACTTAACGATTTTCTGGGGATCATTGATTTCATAATAGCCAAAGCAGGTTTTGCAAATGATATTCAGGCAGTATTGCCCTCTCTTACAGATTCAAAGCTGATAAACTGGGAGAAGGCTGTTCATCCATTATTATACCTGGCCCACCGGAAGGAGTCAAAAGTAGTGGTTCCATTGGATATCTCGCTCAGTGAGAAGAAACGCATACTGATCATATCCGGTCCCAATGCAGGAGGGAAGTCCGTCTGCCTGAAAACAGTCGGATTGCTGCAGTATATGCTGCAATGCGGTTTGCTGATCCCTGTTAAGGAAGATTCACAGGCCGGGATCTTTGACAGCATATTCATCGATATCGGCGATGAGCAATCCATAGAAAACGACCTGAGTACCTACAGCTCCCACCTGAAGAACATGAACTTTTTTATCAGGAAAGGGGATCCCTCCACACTGCTTCTGATAGATGAATTTGGGACGGGTACAGAACCCATGCTTGGAGGCGCCATTGCTGAGGCTGTACTGGAACAGATCAATGCCTCGGGCTGTTACGGAGTCATCACCACTCACTACAGCAATCTCAAGCACTATGCTGCTTCTGCCGAAGGCATTGAAAATGCTGCCATGCTGTTCGACAGTAATGAAATGAAGCCCCTTTTTAAACTTGAGATGGGCCAGCCCGGCAGCTCATTCGCTTTTGAAATTGCCAGATCTACAGGACTGCTAGAGGATGTTATTAAATCAGCAACCGATAAGGTCGGTTCGGAGCACAGGAACTTTGACAGGCATTTGAAAGAGATCATCCGCGACAAGAAATACTGGGAATCCAAGCGGGATAATATCCGCAAATCGGAAAAACGCCTGCAGGAGGTACTGGCAGAACACTCAAGGGAACTGGAAATGACCCGGCAAAGCCGGAAGAAGATACTGGATGAGGCTAAGAAACAGGCAGAAGACCTGTTAGCAGGCACCAATAAAAAGATCGAAAATACCATAATGCAGATAAGGGAATCGCAGGCTGAGAAGGAGAAAACCAGGAAATTACGGGAGGAGCTCAAATCACATAAGGAGAAAATAGATAAGACCCTTAAGGAAACCGACACTGAAACTGTGAAGAAGATATCTGCGGTTAAAAGTGAAGAAGAAAAAATCAAACAGCGAAGGAAACGTTTTGGCCAGCTCGAACAGGCAAGGACTGTAAAAAAGAAGAAGATCGACCCCACCATACGTACGGGTGATTATGTAATATTAAAGGGACAGGAGACCCCGGGTGAAGTGGTGAATGTATCGGGAAAGAAGGCCAAAGTGAATTTTGGATACCTGAGTTCCACTGTGGAGGTCAGCAGGCTGGATAAAATTGATCCCGAACAGTATCAAAAAACCGTACAAAAAACCTCAGCCAAGGGTGATTTTGCAGATTGGGATGTATCTTTAAAGAAATTGCACTTCCGGCCGGAGATTGATTTGCGGGGACAAAGGGTGGAGGAAGCCTTACGTACTGTTTCGGAATATATTGATGAAGCGGTTATGGTTGATGCCCGCACTATAAGGATCCTCCACGGCAAAGGGGACGGGGTGCTGAGGATGGCAATAAGGGAATACCTGGATACCCTCGACTTTGTAGGGAGTTTCAAGGATGAACATGTGCAACTGGGAGGGGCGGGGATAACCGTGGTGACTCTTGATATTTAACTGATAATAAATCCTGTGAGCGTAAACTTGCTGGTTGCGACGATGAGTTTCAATAATTTGAATGTTATAATTGCAGCATATATTACTGCTGACATTACAAGGTGCCAGTGATCAGATACCTGACAAATAGCGAGATCGACAGGAAAAAATGGGACCATACCATTAAGACCTCATGCTATGAAACAGCTTATGCTTATTCGTGGTACCTTGACCGGGTCGCCGAAAACTGGGATGCCCTGGTCGAAGATGACTATTCGGCGGTCATGCCGCTAACCTGGAAAAAAAAGTATCTGATCAGGTATATATACCAGCCTCTCAACTGCCAGCAGCTTGGCATCTTTGCAACGGACCCGCCCGACAGGAACAGAATCAAGGCCTTCCTGGATAATATACCTTCAAGTTTCCGCATGGCTGATCTGTGTATTAACAGTTCCAATATGCAGATCCCGGATGAGATGAAGTCATCTAAGAACAGCAACTATATTATCTATCTGAATGAAAGTTACGAAAAACTCAGCAGCAGGTATCATACTAATGCAAAACGGAACCTGGCCAAAGCGGTCAAAACCGGTTGCAGGACAGGGAAGGTTTCAACTGAGGAGTTATTGGGACTAAAGTCCGCCAACTCATCAGACAGATATGATCCCGGTAAATACTCCAGGTTGAAAAGAATTATTGATGCAATGATTAAAGACGGACATGGAGAGATCCAGGGAGCCTGGATCAGTGATGAATTGTGTGCGGCTGTTTTCTGGGTCTTTTCAGAAACCCGGCTCATTAATATTTTATCGGAATCCAGCGAGCTGGGGAAGGAGAACAGGGCAATGTTCCTGATCATTGATGAATTCATAAAGAATAGAGAGAAGAGCAATAAGATACTGGATTTTGAAGGTTCCAACATCCCTTCAATTGCAAGGTTTTTTGAGGGATTTGGTGCCAGCCGGGAAGAATACTTCAGGCTGGTAATCTACCGGTCGGTCATGTTGAAACTGCTTAAAGGCAAGAGATGAAAAATAAATGATGAAGGGAAATACACTAAGATATCTGAGTGCTTATTTTGGGACCCTAATTCCCTTAAGATCACTGATCCGTCTGACAGGCTTCAGGCTGGTAATGCCCTTTTATCATACTGTATCCGATGAGGAATTACCTCATGTGGCTTCCCTCTACCGCATCCGGGGTACCCGGGACTTTGAGCGGGACCTCGATGGCATGTTGAAGATATTCAGGCCGGTATCAGCCCTTCAGGTCCATGAAATGATCGCATCAGGCAGGGCATTTGACAAGCCCTCAATGCTGATCAGTCTAGACGATGGTTTCAGGGAGGTGTCCGAGATAGTTGCACCCATACTGAAGCGCAAGGGGGTACCCGGACTCTTCTTCATCTCACCGGCTTTTATTGATAATAAGGATATGTTTTTCCGGTGCAAGTGCAGCCTCCTGATTGACCGCCTGGAAAAAATCAGCTCGCCAAAAGGGATATTCGAACTGATTTCCAGCAGGCTTCCTTATAAAATTACAAGCAGGGCTGGACTGACACGATACCTGATGGGCCTGGATTACAACCATATTGACACTATAAATGAATTGGCGGGATTATTCGACATGGATTTCTCAAGCTACCTGAAAGTCAGGCAACCATATATGACAACCGGGCAGATAAAAGACCTTATTACAGACGGTTTTGAATTGGGTGCTCATAGTATTGACCATCCGGAATATTCATTATTGTCAAACGGTGAACAGGTTAAACAGACTGTGGACAGCATGGATTATCTGTGCCGGACCTTTGGTCTTGTCTCCAGGTATTTTGCATTTCCATTTACGGATTCCGGGGTAAACGACCAGTTTTTTGAGCAGATGTTTTCGAAAGTGGAGGGATATCCGCACCTTATGTTTGGTACTGCCGGATTGAAAAAGGATATTTATCCCAGGCACCTTCAGCGCTTGCCCATAGAGGATTCAACCATGGGGGCAAAAGCTTATGTTCGCAGCGAGTACATTATGTATCTCATGAAAAGAATTATAGGGAAGCATTATGTCAATCGTAAGTCGTTTTAAACCATACACAAATTGAATTTTTCATTTCTGCATACCCTGAAAGCAAACCTTGAGAAGTACTCGGGACAGAATGCCTTTTACATCGCTGACAGGTTTTATACCTATGCTGAGTTTGATGCGAAAATCAGGCAAATCTATAGCCTGTTGAATGTGAAAGTAAACACCAGGCAGAACTGTATAGGGATACTCACCGAAGATAAGCTTGAGACATACGCGGCTATCATGGCTGTATGGTTCTCGGGCAATATATTTGTTCCGTTGAATCCCGATAACCCGGATAGCAGGAACAAGGATATCATTGAGCAGGCCGGGATCAGGACCATACTTCTGTCAGGGGAACCCATTCCTGATTATATCAGTTTCATGGGAATATACTGTTTGCAGATTGATAACTTACCCAATGCAAATACGGAACTTCCTGATCAGGTGAAATCCGGACCAGAGCTCAGGTACCTGTTGTTTACATCAGGCAGCACAGGTGTGCCAAAAGGCGTTCCTATAAGTTCCAACAACCTGGATTCATTTATTGATTCATTTATCTCTGCAGGATATCAGTTCAGCCATGAGGACAGGTTCCTGCAGATCTATGATTTTTCATTTGATGCGTCGGTTCACTGTTATACCGTTCCCTTGTCGGTCGGCGCCTGTATATATACCGTGCCCGGGAATACCATTAAATACCTCTATGCCTACAAACTTATGAAAGACCACCGTCTTAGTTTTGTAAAGATGCCTCCATCCACCCTTTCATACCTGCGACCCTACTTCCCGGAGATCAGGCTGGAACAGCTCAGGTACTGTTTGCTGGGAGGGGAGGCCTTATACCATGAGCTGGCTGAGAACTGGGCTCCATGCGTACCGAATGCAATTAT
>CAZILN010000070.1:0-3699 GCA_964540005.1 uncultured Bacteroidaceae bacterium
CCTCGATAGACAGGCAACAGACTGTTCCACTGAAGTTCTCATGTATCCATTTGGGAAAATACCCACCTTTAAACTTAATATTTTCCCTGACATCAAGATGCCTGCCAAGGAAATCAAACTCTCTCAGATCAGCTATAAACCTGTCAACTAAAGTTGTCCAGTATACCCGGTCCATGGTTCCGGTTCCAATATTAATTTCAGGATTCAGGAACGCATCTTCAGCAGGGGCATCAGGACCATTGCGACGGTGGTTATAACTATGCAGGTCAAAAATAACCAGGTGTCCAAATTTAGCTAACAGTTCTGTCAGACCCTGATGAATCAGCCTGTTTATTTCATTATACTTTTCTCTTGATTTAGCAATACTTTCGCTGGGCAGGGGAGTTTTCCACACCTGTAAACCCCAAGCATCTGATGGTACCAGGTAAACGGCCTTATCAGGGTGCCGGTTCAGATCAAATTCAAACCTGGAGTGGTGGGCAATTATCCTGTTTCCCGCAATACCGGTCCATATCCCGGTATAGGGATCCTCTTCCTTCAATCGATCAGATTCGTTAAGCGCCAGCAGTCCGGCCAGGTTTTCACTGATTTTATGGCCATCATGAATGGCAGTGGCTACCAGAGCTGTACTTCCTTCAAATTCAATTGTAATAAATTCATTCATACTATTAAGACAAGTTATAGAGAAAAAGTCACCCGGTTAGAATATCTCTTTGATGTGTACGGAAGGTTTATCCCCGAAGAATGGGTTTCAGGGAGCGCTTCTGATGAACAGCTAAGCGAATCCAATTCCTGAATTGAAGCTCCCCGCAGGATTAACCAGGGTCAGAGTTACAATATATTTATCTTCATTCCTTGCCAGCCCAGACCAGCATTTTCAGGAGGGAAAAGTACTCCGTTTTCAATTTTTAACAGTCCTTCAAAAGGATCGTTAATAATATCCAGGTGACCGTCAAGATCCGCATATTCAATATTAGGACGGCTCAGCGTCAGGTGTAAACCTGCCGCTATTCCCAGAGCCGATTCATCCATGCATCCCATCATTACATTTATACCGGCTGCCTTTGCAACAGAGTTGATATGCATGGCCTCCAGGATACCCCCTGTTTTCATGAGTTTGATGTTTATCATGTCAGTGCATTTTTCCTTTGAAAGATGAAATACATCCCTAAGTGATAGCAGGCTTTCATCAGCCATTACAGGCACCGAAGAATTCCGGGTTACCTGCTTCAGCAGTTCTGAATTGCTTCTTGAGGTGGGTTGTTCAAGGAGTTCTATACCCGCCTCTTTTGTTTCATTAATAAATTTTAATGAATCCTCCAGCGTATAGCCCTGGTTGGCGTCAAAACGTATCTGAATCTGTTTCCCAAATACTTCTCTTAAGCTGTTTATCCTTTCAATATCATCAAGCACATTAATACCTCCCTTTATTTTCAGTATTCTAAATCCGCGTCTGGTAAAATTCCTGGCATAAGCAATAGTTTCCTTTACCGGCATTATTCCAATGGTAATGCTTGTAGGAATGCTCCGGCGATAACCGCCTAATAATTTATACAAAGGGACCCCTGCCTTCTGGGCTATAATATCAAACAGGGCCATATCTACCATGGCCCGTGCAGAAGGATTATGGGGAATTTCCTTTTTCAGGTATTCCATGATTCGTACATATTCAAAAACATCCTGGCCTGCCAGCAAGGGTTCGATATATTTCCGGTAACTATTGAATACATCCTGGGCAGATTCGCCGGTGACCGCAGGATCGGGTGAAGCACAGCCCCATCCCCGATAACCATTATCGGTTATAATTTCAATAAATACATTAACACAACTGTCTATTGATTCATATGAAATTGAGTACGGCTCCCTCAGCTTCATACTTTTAATATAGCATTGCGTTTGTTGGATCTTCATCAGTATTTCAATATTTACGCTGGTACAGATCTTCCAGTTTGCTTTTTTTAACTTCCTCGACAAACATGACAAGCTGGGCAATCATTATCTCCCATATTTTCTTGCCCTTTTCCTTTGTGGCCTTAGTAGGATCACCCATGATCCCGGATTTAGAGATAATTTTGGTACGTACGTACCATGCAACACCCCTGTCAGAAGTAAAATCAAGGTAGGAACTTCCGAAGTCCATTGTTTCATTAACTGCCTTCTCTGTTCGGACTACTTCAGGCCTTATGGCCAGAGTGGTACTGGTTTCTATTTCTCCGGCATGAATATCACCTGGGGTTTCTATTAAATTATATATATCCTTATCGCTGGTTTCACCCGATTCCACACAAACAAAGATCCCGGTATCGCGATTAATCAACTGGGCAGCAAACAGCAGTGTAGGGGAATTATCACCGTGTGCATTTAATATAATCAGTTTCTTTATCCCGTTTTTCGCAAGACTTATTCCAATGTCATACACCAGGGAAGAAAGCGTATGATTGGTAATACTGAGAGTGCCTTTAAAATCATCATGGTGATAGGCTACCCCGTAAGGAATTCCCGGAAGAACAAAGGGCTTCGGATAACTGCAGGCCTCGGCAACTTTTTCTGCCAGGAAAACACTATCAATATAATCAACATCAAGCGGTAAGTGAGGACCATGTTGTTCAATGGAACCACAGGGAAGAATTGCTGTATCTATATATTCAAGTTTATCATCAATCTCCTTCCAGGTATGAGTTTCCCAATTATACTCTGTACTTGTTCCAAACTGTTTATTACCGGTTCCTGAAATTTCAAAAGGGTAAGGATCTGACTTTGTCATTTCAGCCAGTACATCAAAATCAATCCATCGATTGTTTTTCCTCTTCACAGCCCCATCTGCATAATGCTGATAGACAGGAAGCAATTGCCTGAGCAATTGTAAAGGGATATCGTTCAGCGCACTCCTTTCCCTGTCATATCGCAGTTTCAGGATATAAGGATGAGGCCCTGATAAGCTTGTTACTTCCGGGTCTTTATCTATCAGGTTTCTTTCCAATAAAAGGTGCAGGAGATGAGCAGCATCCGTTCCAATCTGTTTTATCCCTGATTTCCCCAGGTTCAGTAATGCATTGTCAATTTGCTCCCTGGAATAGCCGCAGTGTTCAGGTGATTTACCAATTGCCATCAGCATAGCCACAATCCTTCTGCATTTCTCACATTTCCCGCAGGGATAGCTACGTCCATCCTTGATATGGGCTGCATGACATGATACCTGGTGTTTGTGTAAATCCGGATACCTGTATACAAGTATTTTCAGGATCAGCATCTCTGAAAGACTTCTTAAAATTGAGAATTGAAAAGTGTTCCAGCCTTTTTTAGTATAATACCGGGTTAATGAAATATCAAAATACTTGCTCTGGTCATATAAAGCCTGATAATGAGTGATCCCCTTATAACTGGATTTCATAGTGGTATCATATTCATTACCTATGATTATATTACCTGCTTGTATACTATGAGCTATTGGTAATGCTCCAAACAGAAATACTGCTACAGTCCACAGCCTGACAGGGTAAATATCGGAACGCAATCTGGTGAAATCCTGCCTTATAAAAGGCATGAATCGCAGCATCCAGTTAAAAATACGGTCGCTGTTGCACCAGACTCTGGCGGTATTAGGTTCCCTGCCGGATAACTCTTTATAGGCATTATAAGCAGTGAACCAGTGCCGGCCTGACTCATTAATAAAAACCGGATGGACATCAAAGTTAAGTT
>CAZILN010000071.1:0-7111 GCA_964540005.1 uncultured Bacteroidaceae bacterium
CCAAACAATAGAACTTTAAGGTGTAACTTTTAATAGATGTCATATTTGCTATTTCTATACAATTCTTATACAATATTAGGCAAATTATGATATATAGTGAAATTAATCCAATTACTTAAATGACAGAAATACAGATGATTATATTACGAGCATGTAATTTAAATTGTATATAAATAAATGTATAAAGTTTTTTTTAACTACCGCACGATTTATTTAATGGATAAAATGCCTGATATTGCAGGCACTGAGAAAGCTTATGTGTGTACTTTCCTGCAGAAGGAGGACCTGGAACCGCAGCTCAGGAATTATCTGATACCGGATAAGGAAGGGGATCTGTATATCTTTTCAGCCGGGACCAAAGATCCCTTCGATATCTTCAGGAGCTGTTTCAAAAATATAAGTGCCGCCGGTGGTCTTGTAAAGAATCTCAGGAACGAGTACCTTGTTATATTCAGGCGCGGGAAATGGGACCTGCCGAAGGGCAAGGCTGAAAAAAGTGAAAGCTCCGAGGAAACAGCCCTTCGTGAAGTAGAGGAGGAGTGCAGCCTGAAGGATCTTTCAATCGAAAAATTCCTTACCACTACCTATCATATCTATTATCAGGATGGGAGGGCTGTGCTGAAACAAACGGACTGGTACCTGATGGAGTATCCAGGCACGAAAGAGCCGGTACCTGAAACCAGGGAGGATATTGAAAAAACGATCTGGATGAAACCTGCCCGGGTGAAAGAGATCACCGGTAATACCTACCTGAGCATACTTGATGTTTTCAGTACTGAAATACTGGCTTAGATATCCCCCCTTGCCCTCATTATCCGGAAAAGACTGTATTCGAATTCTTCCCCCGGTCCGGGTGCAGGAGACAGTATCAGTTTACCATCCTTACCTATCAGGAAATAGGAGGGTTGTACCCTTGCCTGGTAATCCATGAGGATATCAGGCTGCCTGCCGATATGAAGAAAAAGCCAGTCATAGTTATTCGAATTTACAAGTTCCTCCAGGATACTATGCTCGCCATCAGTGATTACTGTAATGATGGTAAGATGTTCCCGGTGCCTGCTGTTCAGTGCCCTGAGCAGCTCAAGATCCATCCTGCATGTATAGGAGAAAGAATTACAGAAACACAGGTAAACATATCGGTCTGCAAAATCTTCCAATCTTACCGGATTATTGTCTTTATCCAGCAGTTCAAAACCGGGGGGAGGGTATCCGGGCAGGAGCATGGTGATCTGGTTCTTGATTTCAGCAGCACAGGCCTTATTCTTTTCATTGTCAGAACCGGCACTTATTGAATCGAGTAATGCCAGGAGAACAGTACTGGAGAATTTATCAGAATAGAACCCATCATAGACAGCCTTTATCTGCACCAGTTCTCTGAGCTCAACACCCTCAATCATAGGATCAGTTTCCATTAGTTTATTCAGGACTGTCAGGCTTCTGTCCTGGTTGATTGTATAAATTAGTTTCCATTTCGGATGTTCGGCATCAGCATTCAGGAAGTACTTGTCATAGATTACATTAAACAGTTCCATATAGGCCGGATTATTATGCAGCAGGGGCCGGGCAGAGTAATAATCACGGGCGATATTTTTCAGGTTTTCCCTGGCGCCGTAATGTTTCAACAGGCCTATCCTGTATTTCATGTAATCCCTGAAAAACTGGTTTGAGACGCTGTCAAAGGGCGCTGCAAGTTCTTCCAGCTCTTTACTGACATTCGAACTACCTTCCCTGCTGGTGGCTGCATCGATGACATATTTGTAGTAATGAGGATTGAAGGAATCATTGAAGGCACGTATCAGAAAATTGATGTCTTCGTTGTTTTCCAGCTTAATATCCTTACTTCCTGTACCGATCTGTTTAGCCAGAATGTGAACACGCGATGGTTCAAAATACGGATTTACGGTCTCTGTTTCTGATCGTTCCCTTTTTGCAGGAAGGTGAAGATCATAGCTTACCCCGGGTTCGGCAAAAAAATAACAGTTATAGATCCCCAGGTTGGCAAAGATGAGTCGTGTCTCCTCCAGCTGAAACGTACATTTGAATAACCCGCTGTCACTGACTTCACATTCAGCCATCAGTACCTGGCGGAAGGAGATCATATTGCTGTATGAATAAAAACTCAGCTTTTCTCCTGCATAGGATAGAGCCGTGCCACCGAGGGTAGTCGGAGCAGCATTGCCGGGTACTATCCATGACACAATCAGGATGCCTGCAAATATATTCCGAAGTTTAAACTGCTTCATATTCATACGTTTAAATTTTTCATGCTCATTTCCTTGAATTATTTCAGTTGGCCGGTTCCGCCATACAATTTTGTTATGTACTTTACATGCTGGGATCAGTTTCCCAGGTTTAATGATGCTGGAAGAAACTGGCTGGCATTGCCACCATGAGAGATGATCTCACGAATAATGGTGGAATTAATATGAGTATGTTCGGGAAGGGTCAGCAGGAAAACAGACTCAATTTCCGGATGCATGGCTTTGTTAAGCTGAGCAATGGGCCACTCATAATCGAAATCTGCCCCATTCCTCAATCCCCGCAATAAATGCGTGGCTTTGATCTTTTTGCAATATTCAATTGTCAGTCCGGTATAGTAATCAACGAATACCTTTTCCTCAGATTCAAATACCTTCTTTATCCAATCCATCCTTTTTTCGAGGGGAAAAAATTCATCCTTTTTTGTATTATGGCCCACAGCTACATAGACCCTGTCAAACAGGGGCAGACCTCTTCTGATAACCGATTCATGACCAAGGGTGATCGGGTCGAAGGATCCTGCAAATACCGCAATCTTTTCCATATTTATCAGACTTAATAACTTTTTGACTTATTATGATTCGCATGCGAACCTGAAAATTTGAACTTTCGAACTTCTATGATATTTCTTTTTGTTTTGTCGAACTTACGAACAGGATATTTCCCATATCCTCATACCCGGTAAACAGGTTCATACCTTCAGCCTTGATCAGTTGATTCCTGAAACCGATTATGGTAAGGTCAGCATCGTTTGATGTTCTGGAGATTATATCTTTGGGATTGTCTTCGCTGCTGATATGAACCGGTTCCACATTAATCTGCGAGATTGGCAGGCGTCCTGATTTGATCAGTGATATCAGCTCATTCTTCCTTTCTTCCTGTTCTTCTTCTACAGAAAGTGAGAATAATTTGATCTGCCCGTTCTTCCATTCCGGGTGACCGAGGATGATATATCCCAGCAATATCATCAGGTTGGCATTGGGATAATCCAGCACTGAAAACCAGATGTGTATCTCCCTCTTGTACCCGTAACCTTTGTAAGATGTGTTAAGGACGCAGATATCAAAGTCGGTGGTTTCAAGTAACCTGTAATTTTGAAGGGATTCGGCCAGTGACTCAGGACTGGTGCGGGAAAACTCGAAAAGGATCATATTATTACCCTTGCCGGAAATACCGCTTAACTGTATGACCTGGGCAATGGCAGAGGTATATGACGGACTGATAATGGTATCCAGATAGACCCTGTTCTTGCTGCCGGCTGCCAGGTTGATAAGTCTTGACAGGACCTGCCTGGATTCTTCATTGGTTTTCTTCGAGAGGTATCCTTTTATATAATGTATGTAGGTGCCGAAACCATATTTAAAGGATACCCAGCGGAGCAGGTCAAATGCTGAGCGTCTTACAAAGGTGTCCTGGCTGATGCAAACGGCGAAGGGTCTCCAGTATTTGTCACGGTCTTCCTTGTCAGCACGTTGAGCAAGTATCTGCAGCTGTCGGCTCAGCTGGAAAACAACACCCTTGAACAGTTTGCCGAGGCCTCTTCTTTCCGGACTGCCACCCGTTACCGTGTAGTAAATCATCGCCATAATGATCAGCGAGAACATGGCATACAACGGGTTCATCTTGAACATCAGCCACACAGAGAAAATGGCCCCTGTCAGGGACAAATACCATCTTGATTTAAAGGTTGGCCTGTATGAGGGGTCGGCAGCAAAATGTTCAAGGAAGGAAATAGTACAGATAGCTCCGTAGGTCATCATAAAGAACATGGAAATAGTCTGGGCCACGAAGTTCAGTTCTCCTATAGCTACAAAGAAGAATGCAATTACAATGGTTATAACGGAGGCATTAAATGGTTCATTGGAGCCGGGTTTGCCCATGCCAAGGACCCGGCTGATGTACTTATTGGGAAAGATCTGGTCCACACCCATGGCCTGCAATGTCCGGGGTGCAACCATGATGGAGCCCAGGGCAGATGAGAGGGAGGCTGCCGCCAGCCCTATTGGGATAATGGGTCCCCATATGGCTATTTTTTGCATTATAAGCTGATCGCCGGCTAGTTCCTGCGGACTGGCAGAAATGGTCAGCTTGTATGCCACAAGGACGTATACCACTAATCCTCCCAGGGTGGCCCACAGGGTGCCATCAGGAATTGATTTTGTAGGATTCTTCAGATCTCCTGATAAGCCCAGGCCGGCTGCCATTCCGGTAAAAGCCGGGAATATTATCATGAATACATAGAAAAAAGAATCAGGATTGCTGATCTTATTGTTGATTATGAAATGTGTGGAATCCCCGGAACCATTCCCCATAAAAAACATGACCAGGGAAGTAAATAATATCACCACAACAAAGTATAATGCTTTCATTCCAAGGTTGGCCCCACGGAAAAGAATCAGAAGTGACAGAATCGCCATTGCTGGCAGGCTGATGATACGTCCGTCTGAGATGTTTATGTTGAATTCTGTGTTCAGGTAATCAAAAACCGGCTGAAAAGCTTCTCCGAAAGCAATAATGTAAAAAGCGACACTGATGGCCTGCGACAGGTACAGGGCAATGCCGATAGCAGCTCCGATATTGAGTCCGAAAGACCTGGATATGATATAGTATGCACCCCCGCCAAGCACCTTCTGGTTGGTAGCAATTTCGGCCACGGCAAGAGCCGTGGGGATGGTTACCAGGTGACCCAGGGCAATGATCCCTATTGCTCCGATGAATCCAACATGACCCACTGCGTATCCGAATCTCAGAAAAAGGATGGCCCCAAGGATGGTGGAGATGGTGGTCATGAACACCGGCATGGTGCCAAAGTTTGCCTTCGGGCTTATGGAAGATTTAGACATAGTGAATGCTGCGAGGAACTTCAAATCTTGCTTTCTTTGTAAAATTAAACAAAAAAAATGAGCAGAGCCGTGGTTGATTAACCACATAGCCTGCTCATTTCGTTTAATTGGCTGCCTTCCTGGGGATTTGCTTCCCGCGGGGAAGGAATAAATCAGTATCCTTTGTTCACCTGTACCCCTCCGAATACGACATCCACCTTGATGAAAAGATGTGCCGAATCAGCATCATAGGAATTACTCACATAGGAGGATGTACCGAAGACAGCAGTATTGCCGTCGGGCAATTCTGCTCCCGCAAAGACTGCATCTGCAACTATCTTAACAGGCATATCAGGATCAATCTTTATGATGGTTCCCCCGAAAACAGTTCCAAGCTTCACCTCTTTGGTACCCTGGCTGAGATCCACATCTGTAAAATCAAATACTCCTTTCCCGAAAACCACGTTGTATTCATCATTCTCATACGGACTGTTGAAATACCGTTCACCGAACAGTGTGTCATTCGGTCCCGTCTTAAACTGGAACATACCAAAACTTCCGAACAGTATCCTGAGTCCGAGATAAATAAAAAGAAAAGCAACGATGATCTTAAAAACGGGAAAATCTACGTTAAAAACTACTTTGATTACAAGGGCGATACCGATTACTATCAGTAAGGCTCCCCAGAAAATTGCTGCACCCATTTTCATGATTTTTAAATTAAACAGTTCATTATCAAATATTAATTTCTGCTTCAAAAATATGATGCAATTAGCATCATCCCAATGTGAAATCGGTAAGAGGCAGATTTTTATCGGTGAAACCCGGTCCTGACTTCCATCAGATTCCATGTTACCCCTTCCCGGGACAATAGGGTAACACTATTGTTAGTAACATTGCTTAGGTAACAATGATGTTAGTAACAATATGTAAATAACATATTTGTTACTTCATTTGTATTTTTATATCTTTACGATAAAGAATGCTAATGGAATCACCATTTATTTATGGCACACCCGTAACAGGGGAGTACTTTACCGATCGTGAAGAAGAACTTGGAAATCTGTTTAATAATTTCTCAAATAACCGGAACACCATCATCATCTCTCCCAGGAGATATGGAAAGACCAGTCTCGTAAAACAGGCTATTGACCTGTTTAAACGTGATCATGAACGAACAGATATTAAATTTTGTTATTTGGATCTCTTTAAAGCCCGCAGCGAAGAAGCTTTTATTAATATGTACAGTTCTGAGGTTATAAAGGCCACTTCATCAAAATTAGATGATTGGATAAACACAGCGAAGACCTTTTTTAAAAGACTGGTTCCAAAGGTATCACTCGGAGGCGATGCATATAATGAATTTTCTTTGAGTTTTGAGTACAGTGATACACGGACACATATTGAAGAAATACTTGATTTACCAGAAAAAATTGCTGCAGCGCAAAATATCAGGATAATCATATGCATTGATGAATTCCAGAACCTTATGTACTTCAGGGAACCGCTCATCTTTCAGAAACAACTCAGGGCCTTCTGGCAGCACCATCAAAAGACCTCATATGTGTTGTTTGGAAGTAAAAAGCACATGATGACCGAATTGTTCCATCAGCAGTCCATGCCTTTCTACCGGTTTGGTGATTTTATTTTCCTTCAAAAAATAGATAAGAAAAAATTATGCGAGCACCTTATCAGTTCTTTTACTGAATCAAAAAAGAGTATATCTGCCCGCCAGGCTGAATTGATCGTTAAACTTGTTTCATGTCATCCGTATTATATGCAGCAATTCTCCGAAATACTGTGGAACAGGACAGATACTAGTGTAACTGATGATTCTATTGGTGAATCACTGGAAGTTTTCCTGAAACAAAATATGTCGTTTTTCCAGAGGACAATAGATGATATAACCAATCCACAGTTAAATTTCCTTTGCGCACTGGCTTCCGGTGAGAAAAAGCTTAGTTCATCAGAGGTTATTAACACCTATAAGCTTGGATCTACAGCAAATGTGAATCGTATAAAAGACGCAT
>CAZILN010000072.1:0-14760 GCA_964540005.1 uncultured Bacteroidaceae bacterium
AACAAAGGGTAAAAGTTCAGCTAATTATGTGCATCGTCGGCTAAATCAGAACTTTTTCGGGTATAAATATAAGGCGTGGTTTCATATCAAAACCACCACTTTATTTTATAATCTTAGGGGTTGGCTTAAAGAGCCCATTAGGCCAAGTACTTGTTGTATTCAAAAGAGAATTTTTTGAATGTTATAATCTTTCCATCAAACCAATTTTAGGAAGTTATAGTAATCCCTTTTCTATGGAAGAGAAAATAGGATTATTAATTGAAAGCATACAATTATATTTTATTGCGGGTTCCTGAACCAAATGATGTAATTGCATCTCCCCCAGCTCAATCCAAACCCAACCATTCAACCCGACACCCAATAAGCCACCTATCAAACAAAACATCTCTGAAATTACATTCAATTCAAAGATTAAAATTTGATGGTATTGACATTTTTAATATAGTTTTGTGATTAATTGATGATTATTTAACAGATAATTGATATAGTAGACAAGACTTAATCTTTGATGCATCTAACGGAGAATCCAAACTCAGAAGTTTGTCTACTAAATTGCATCGACTGAAGTTGGTCAAACAGTAGGATTATGCGTGCAGAATGGAAATCCTCAACTACTGTATCTGTAGATGACCAAAACGAGGTTGTTTCACCTTGTCTAAAGAATATTCCACTCTGATTACGGTATCCAGCAGGTAATGCGTTAAAACCACTTGCATTGGTTGCTGCACCTGTGTTGGGATCTTTCTAATGTGTTGTGCCGGCTTCTTTCAATGCTCCACCAGCAACCATCCACCCACCAAGACTATCAACTAGCTCTAAATATTCTTCCTGGCTGGGTATGTGCCAACCCACAGGGCATGCATCCTGTATACCACTAGGATTACTATTGCTACCGTCTGTTTCATTCATTGCTGCCCTCCAAGTATATAAGTTCCCATATGTATCTCTGTTTGAAGTACTATTGTTATAATAGCAATAAGCTTTATATGAAGAATTCATAGCATCCCAAAACAAACTGTCTTCAAGCAGTGGTATCTCTGTACCATCTGTATACGTCGTTGCTTTTAGGTTTTCAGCCATCCATACCTGAGAACCTATTTTAACTGTTGCATAAGATTGTCCGTCTCTTGTATCAATCCAATCGTTACCAGCTTTCCATTTCTCATTGGGCATAGGATCAGGTTCATCATCATTACAGGAAATCTGCAAGATTACTAGTAAAATAATTACCAAGAATGATCGGATAGTATATGAAAATGCTTTTAAATTGGATTATTATGCGTTGGACATCTGATTAAAAAATCGTCCCTTTATTTAGATATTATTTAACAGGGGAGGATACCTATTGAAATGAAATAATTTCCCTTACTCAATTATTTGGGGGAGGTTTTTTTGAAAATTAATGAACTATCTATATAGCCTTACCTTTTAATCACAAAATTCTGTATTCGGGATCATCCAATAGGCCTAATAAGGAGTGGCAGGAGTGGAGGGGCAATAAATTCAATAAGGATAGTTAGTACCAAAGTCGATTACATCCGAATCGGTAATAATCGATTATAAACATTTAGGAAGCAGGTTTAATCATTTAAAAATCAATTATAAACGGTTTCAATCCTTCCTAACCTTCCCCATCTTCCCCATTTCTTTCACAATCGTTGAGGTAAGCATCTTTGCATATATCTGGGTAGTCTGAATGTTGGTGTGCCCCATTAGTTTCTGGACAACTTCGACAGGAATGCCATGATTCAGTTCCTGAGTGGCAAATGTGTGTCTACCTACATGGTGTGTGATTGTCTTTTTAATACCAACAATATTTCCCAGGTCTTTCAGATAAGTATTGATTTTCTGGTTTGAGATACGTGGAAGGACGAAATTAAATACTTCCCTGTCGGGATGATCATTATACCTGTTAATGATCTCAAGGGCATCTTCGATAAGTGGGATCTGGATAAAATCTTTTGATTTCTTCATGTTGATGGACACGAACTTCACTCCATTCTCATCGCTGATAATATTATCCATTTTCAGGTTAAATGCATCCGTGAAACGAAGGCCCGTATAACAGGAGAACAGGAAGAAATCCCGGACCCTGAGCAGTGATTGGTTATTATTGAGCTTATGTTTCTTTAACAGATCAATTTCATCCCTGGTTAAATGATCCCTGTTAGTTTTCCTATTTGTAATTTTAAATCTGGCATAGGGATTCTTTGAGATGATGTCTTCGTTTAAGGCTTTAATCAATATTGTCCTGAACCGTGTATGATGTTTGTTAACTGTATTCCTGGCAATAGGGCGGTTGTATGGGTCTTTGTATTCAGAGATCATGAACTGATCAAACTGTTCGATTAATCTGAAATCTACTTCAATGATCAGAATATCATCTTTTTTACTATGATACTCAAGGAATTGTTTAATGATTTTTTGCGTTGTTTTGTACTGTGAAATGGTTATAGGGGCCAGTTCTCCTTTTGAAATTATAGAATCAATATGCTCCTGAAAAAACTTTAATAAATAAATTCTTCGATTCTTTTTCCCTTTGAACCGTTCAATAACACCTGCTGCAGTTACAGGCTTTTCCTCATCTATCAGCTTTCTGCGGATCTCATAGATTTTATTCTCGATAGCTGATAGCTCTTGGTTTATGGCAATATTTTTATGGGTCCTTCCAGAATCGTTGTTCCACTCTTCTTTAGTGGTCAGGAACCCTGTATATAGCTCTGCCTTCTTACGCACCACTATAAGCCTTCCATATATCTTGAGGTTCGGACCCTCAGATTTTGCTCGGTTCAGGTAGAATTTAAAGGAGAAAGATTCTTCCATTGGTGAAACAATCAAATTCCACAGGTGAAACTATGGTGTAACAAAGATAGGAAAAATTCGAACAAATATCAATGGATGCGAAAAGAAAAACCCTCGAAATGAGGGCTTTAGATTTTTGGTGAATGCTGAAGAACGCTTCTGGTAGTCCGTAGGGGAATCGAACCCCTGTTACCAGGATGAAAACCTGGCGTCCTAACCCCTAGACGAACGGACCATCTCTCTTTCAAAAAATCAGATTTTTGAAATTGAGGTGCAAATATAAGTGATTTTTTTTATTCCTTCAAAGACATTCAAGCCATTTTAGTGTGGGAATGATTTTTCATTACATTTACAACCTGAAAATCACAATATCAACGACAATGGAATTGCAGCTGGTCAGATCAGAGAACTTGATGCTTGACGGGGGTGCTATGTTTGGCATCATCCCCAAAGTACTGTGGGAACGCCAGTATAAATCCGATGAGCAAAACCGCATCAATATCTCAATGCGAAGCTTGCTTGTTATTGACGGGGACCGGAAGATACTTTTTGACAGCGGGATCGGCAATAAACAGGATGAAAAGTTCTTTGGTTTTTATTTCCTGAACGGGGATTATGACATCGGGAAATCTCTTGTTGAATTAGGACTGACAACTGCAGATATAACTGATATGGTACATACACATCTGCATTTTGACCATTGTGGGGGAAGCATCATTTACAATGAGGACGGGAGCAGCCTTTCAACCTTATTTCCGAATGCGACTTACTGGGTGAGCCAGGCACAATGGGATCTGGCAATGGATCCCAATAAACTGGAAGGAGCATCAATGCTTAAAGAAAATATCATTCCCATGAAGGAAAGCGGTCAGCTGGAGCTTTTCGAAAATGAATTTGACCTTACTCCCGGAATAAGGATACGGCTTTTCAACGGACATACGGTCGGACAGGCGATTGCACTGATCGACTATCGGGGAAGGATACTGGTAAATATGGCCGACCTGATGCCTTTGGCAGGAAACATTTCTTTGTCCTGGGTATGCGGATACGATACCCAGCCTCTTGTCTCATTAAAAGAAAAAGCTGAATTCCTGGATGAATCCCTGGCCAACAACTACAGCTATTATTTATATCATGACCTGGAAACTGAATGCTGCGACCTGAGACAGACCGAAAAAGGCATCAGGGTCAACCGGACCTTTAGCCTGAAGGAATTTATTAATGAAGATGCCTGAAAACTCCTGGCAGCAAAACCGGCTAAGAGGTGATCACAGAAATATAAAAATGGATCATATCCCTGAAACAGTAAATAAACAGGGATGTTGATAGTATGATATCCGTAATTGCCAGCCATTTTTTAGGTATAATCCTCCGGATTAATAACAGGCTTACGCATATTCTCAGGATCAGCTGAACCAGGAAAAATAAAAAGATCAGGATACCGCTCTTATTATATTCGGATGCTGATTCGAAATTGCCTCTGATAATCTCCGAGAAACTTTTTGACAGACCGGTGCTTGGACTGGTTTGCCCGGTTATTTCTTCATAAAAGGAGGGGAGGGGATAGTTATCTTTTTGGGCAGAAAAAATGCCGGAATATATAAATACAAGCAGTATTATTCCGGCAAGGATAAAATTGATTATCAGGTAGGGGGACCTGATGTGATTACTCTTCTTCTGCACCCTGTTCGTACTTCTTCAGAGCCTCTTCATATTTCTTTTCCAGTTTTTCGAATTTCTCCTGCTGTTCTTCTGTAAGCTTTGGTGCAACAGACGCGATCTTAGTCGCCAGGACAATAGCTTTGGCAGAAACCTTTGCCAGTTCAGTCCCGGCTGAGACTAATCCTTCCTGCGCCTTTTCCACGAGATTACTATAGTCAATGATCAGCTCTTCATATGCTTTAATTACCTTATCAAATTCTTCATCCGAAATCTCCTCATTCCACTCAAATTCGTCCCATTTATCATCAAGTTCAAGATCTTCCAGCATATCTTCCAGGTCATTGCCAATCTCTTCAAATTCCTTGTCTATCTCATCGAATGTGTCTTCAACATTTTCTTCTACCTTTTTAGTGATCTTTTCAAGGATTTCATCCTTAATGATCTTTCCGTCATCGAGAATGGATGAAGCAATAAACAATCCCCACATCAGGGCAATCATCATGCCTATGACCGAGACCACCAATCCGGATACCGGTACACCTTTCGGTCCGTTTGCCTTGGAAGCCTGTGACATTCCCACAGCACTCAGGATAATTCCGGCTGCTGCAAATAACAATGCAAGGGGAAATGTGCATGGGATGATAGCCAGGGGAACCGCACAGATCCCCAAAATTAATCCGGCAATTCCAATTCCCTGTCCGGCCGTAGATTTTTGTTCTTCCATTATGTATTAGATTGGTTTATTCAAAGATATGAAAAAACTGCTTATCAAGGTAACCGTTAGTACCTGTTGGCAACAAACATTCAACAACTTACATCATTATCTACTGAAAAATGCGAACCATATCAGCTTCGAGGCTTTTCACGGGTGTCTCAATAATCCTCCCCACCTCGTCTTTATCAATATAAAATATAATTGTCGGTACCAGTTCTATATGAAGATCTGTTAGTTCGGGGACTTCCGCCTGTTTGGATCTGTTGACGCATATCAGGTTAATCACATTCAGGTCTACTCCCAGTTCTTTGATGATCTTGAGAAAGCGCGGGACCTCTCTCCTGCTGTCAGAGCACCAGGTGCCCATTACTACAGTTATATCACTCATATAGAATAGATCAGGGTTCATATCCCCGAGGCTGACATGGTCGACAAGATAATTATCATATTCCATTTGGTACCAGTCAACAAAAGGTTCATTAAGGAATCCTTCAGTATCACAGTAGCCATAAAGCATTTCAGCACCTGTTTCGGGATCTGGAATTACCTGGTTCAGACCCTGGGAATAAATACTCAGACCTGTGATAAACAGGAGGGATATAAAAGTGAATAGAGTTTTCATAGATTAAGTTTTGACTGTGATATCATCCTGTTTTTTTGTTTCGATCAATACCTCAAGGATATTCATCGCTGCAACAGAGATGGAGGTGCCCGGACCAAAGATGCCCACTACACCTGCATGGTAAAGGTAATCATAGTCCTGGACAGGGATGACTCCGCCTGCTATTACCATAATATCACCGCGTCCCAGTGATATCAGTTCATCGATTACCTGGGGTATGAGGGTTTTGTGTCCGCCTGCCAGGCTGGATACGCCCAGGATGTGAACATCATTTTCTAATGCCTGCCGGGCAGCTTCGCGCGGTGTCTGGAATAAGGGGCCGATATCCACATCAAATCCTATATCGGCATACCCGGTTGAGACAACTTTGGCTCCCCGGTCATGGCCGTCCTGTCCCATCTTTGCTATTAAGATCCGTGGTTGCCTCCCTTCAAGTCCGGCGAATTCCGCAACCATCTCCCGGGCCCTGATGTAATTATGGTCCTCACCTGACTCGGACGAATAGATTCCGGATATTGAGCGGATAACAGCTTTATACCGTCCAAAGGTCTTTTCCAGGGCCATTGAGATCTCACCGAGTGAAGCTCTCTTTGCAGCAGCTTCAACAGATAATTCAAGCAGGTTTTCATTCCCAGTTTCAGCAGCCCTGGTGAGGCGGTTAAGAATTGCATCTGTTTCCAGTTGGTTCCGTTCTGATTTAAGTTTTTGCAGGCGTATTATCTGGGACTGCCTGACAGCACTATTATCAACCTCAAGGATGTCAAAAGCTTCTTCTTTTTCAATATGGTATTTGTTGACACCGACAATAATATCCTTACGGGCATCTATCCTGGCCTGTTTCCTGGCCGCAGCTTCTTCTATCCTCATTTTGGGCAGGCCCGTTTCAATGGCCGCAGACATACCACCGAGCTCTTCGATCTCCTTAATGGTTTTCCAGGCATTCCTGGCAAGTTGATGGGTCAGGTATTCCACATAATAAGAGCCGGCCCAGGGATCAACCGATCTGGTAATTTGGGTTTCTTCCTGAAGATATATCTGGGTATTGCGTGCAATCCTGGCTGAAAAATCAGTCGGAAGGGCAATGGCTTCATCCAGGGCATTTGTGTGCAGGCTCTGTGTATGGCCAAGAGTTGCAGCCATGGCTTCTATACAGGTTCTGGAGACGTTATTAAAAGGATCCTGTTCTGTCAGGCTCCAACCTGAAGTTTGTGAATGTGTTCTCAGGGCAAGGGATTTCGGATTCCGGGGATTGAAGCCGGCAACAATTTTGGCCCATAGCAGGCGGGCAGCCCTGAGTTTGGCAATCTCCATGAAGTGGTTCATGCCTATGGCCCAGAAGAAAGAGATCCTGGGAGCAAAACTGTCTATATCCAGGCCAGCCTTGATCCCGGTACGAAGGTATTCCAGTCCGTCTGCAAGTGTGAAGGCCAGTTCCTGGTCCGCAGTTGCACCTGCCTCCTGCATGTGGTATCCGGAGATGCTGATGGAATTGAAACGGGGCATTTTTTCTGAAGTATACTTAAATATATCCGCAATGATCCTCATCGATGCCTCGGGAGGATAGATATAGGTATTGCGTACCATGAATTCCTTCAGTATATCGTTCTGGATGGTTCCGGTAAGTTTTTCAAGTGACACACCCTGTTCCAGTCCGGATACAATATAAAAGGCCATAACCGGCAACACTGCCCCGTTCATTGTCATGGAAACGGACATCTGGTCGAGGGGGATCTGGTCGAACAGGATCTTCATATCAAGTATGGAATCCACCGCTACACCTGCCTTGCCAACATCGCCAACCACTCTTTCATGGTCCGAATCATATCCGCGATGAGTAGCCAGGTCAAAAGCAATTGAAAGGCCTTTTTGTCCGGAAGCAAGGTTCCGTCTGTAAAATGCATTCGATTCCTCAGCCGTTGAAAACCCGGCGTACTGCCTGATGGTCCAGGGCCTGGTCACGTACATGGTGGAATAGGGTCCCCTCAGGTAGGGTGGGATACCGGCAGCATAGTCGAGGTGCTCCATCCCTTCCAGGTCCTGCCTGATAAAGTAGGGCTTAACCATGATGTGTTCAGGAGTTTTCCATGATTCTCCCGGTACGGCACCGGATTTCTCTTTCCTTGTGGGATCCGGTCCAGTCATGCTCAAAATATTAATTTTACTGAAATCGGGCCTCATTATATATTCATACTGTTGGTACTGTCATTTCCTGGAACTTCTTTAATTCTTTCAGAACATCAGAACGCAGGTGAATGTAATGCTCAACACCCATTTTCGAGAGGGTGTCAATATGATCTTTAGGATGACCGGCAATCACCAGGATGGGTCCGTTCTTCAGAGAATACATGAATTCTTTTACTAGTCCGGGGTATTCATCATCAGCACTGCATAGTATAACAATCTCAGGTTGCTGTTCAGAAATGGCCTGCAATCCTTCTTCAACCGTACTGAAACCAATATTATCAATGATCCGGAATCCTCCGCAGGCAAAAAAGTTACATGAAAAAACTGCTCTGGCCCTTCTCATGGAAACCGGGCCAAAGGTGAACATGAAAACTGCCGGGACCGGGTCTGAGCGTTCGGTTTTTAAACGGAGCAATTCAAATTCTGAGGCGGCTCTGATATTCTTCACTGCATCTAATTTACCTGGCTGATAATCATCAGGAATCCTTTCTTCAAAATTCGGGTATTCATTTGTGCCGAGTAGTATTTCCTTCCTGGTGGCTATTTCCTGTATGCGTGTGTCAGCTGTTTCCCTGATCTGTTTCTGGATTGTGTTTGAGCACAGGGCCTGGTAGAATCCCCCTGAGTTTTCTATCTCCGTAAAAAGATCCCATGCTTTTGATGCCAGTGCATCAGTTAGCTTTTCGATGTAGTAGGAACCGGCTCCAGGATCGATTACTTTATCAAAATATGATTCCTCCTTTAAGATAATCTGAATATTCCCGGCAAGGCGTCTTGAGAATTCCGTACTGTCCCGGTAGGGATGATCGAATGGAAGGACGGAAAGGGAGTTAGTCCCTCCAATAATTGCAGACATTGCCTCTGTTGTGCCGCGAAGTATATTTACATGGGGGTCATAGACAGTCTGGTTCCACCCGGAAGTGGATGAATGGATAAAGGTTTTTCCGGATCTGGCATCTTTGGGATCGAAGGCTTTCACTATATGCGACCATAAAAGCCTGGCAGCTCTTAGCTTCGCAATTTCCATGAAGTATACCGGTCCCGTGGCAAAATGAAATTGAATTTTTGGAACGATACGGTTGATTTCCAGTCCTGCCCCCGTCAGCCTGTCGAGGTATTCACATCCGGCTGCAAGGCTCCAGGCCAGCTCGGCGGCCGGATTAGCACCGGAATTGTGGTAATGATCCCCCCTGATGCTGATCATCCTTAAATCCCGGAATGTTTCGGCAGTCTCCAATAAAGCAGGAAGTTTCTCAAGGAGGGCATTCAGTTCATCAGCACCGCACCGGTTCATGCAAAATGCTGCCAGGGGGTCATTCTCCACACAGCCGGATAGCTGATCCGGCTCAATGTCCAGGTCTCTGATCAGGCCGGATAACTGGTCAATGATCAGTTCAGGATGGGGACCGGCATCGAAGTTTACCGGGACTTCCTGCAAAGGAATATCTTTTAACAGTTTGCTTATGGAAGGGAGATCTTCGGGAAGCAGGAATCCTAATGACCCGGTACCCCTGCTGAGAAGTTTTACTGCAATTTTATTGGATTCCATGGCATCCCGGACTACCAGGTCCTGTCTGATCATCCAGCCGTTTGATATATCCTGGTTGCCCCTAAGATAAGGGAATTGTGAAGGTTCTGCACCAAGCCAGGACAGGTCCGTCAAATCCTCCTGCCTGTAGTATGGGCTCAGGTGAAGATCATCCGCCGTCCTCCAGATAAGTTTCTTATCATAATCCTCTCCCCTCAGATCCTCTTTGATCTTCTTCTCCCAGTCAGCAGTAGTTACAGGGGGAAACTCCTTGAATATTTTTTCTTGAGCTGCCATTATAAACTGTAAGCAAGGCCAATACCGACATTCAGGGTGGTGATTTTCATTTTGTATGAAGATGTTTCTTTTCCCAGTGGCTGTCCGGATACGATATGATCATTTCTAATTTCCACGGATGTATTACTCCGGAAGTATCCTGCATACAGACGGATGGATGCTCCTCCTGCTGATCCGAGCCTGATACCTCCTCCAATGCTGTATGCAAAATTAACAGCACGGGGATTTCTGCTTTGAAAATAGGTGGCATCAGTGGTGATTACAGTCATATCCATAGGAGGGGACATCAGGAAGCTGGGTCCGATCATGCCCCGCAGGTCGAAGCTGATCCTGTCCAGGGGCAATGTCAGAAAGGGTCCGACAAGCAGGTTGCTGTAAATCCATGATCCGTGATTAAAGCTGATCTTGGCATCTGCCGGGAAGGGGCCGGGGAGCAGGCTGAGGATATCCTGCCTGAGAGTATCCTCATCCATTACGTTGGATCCGAATGTCATGGTAGCGGCCAGTCCGATAAACCTGTCAGGTACAAAGGCCCCCGAAAAATCCAGCATCAGTCCCTGCAATGCATATCCTCCGTTTTCCTGCAGGTTTTTAGCCGCATACTTCTCACGCGGGAAGGTCAGTCCGACACTTAGTCCAAGATATGACTGGGAAAAACCAGCAGAGAAAAATCCTGTGAGGACCAATATGATCATAAATCGCTTCATCCCTGTATTCAATAACTTACCAAAATAATAGTTAAGATCATTATTGTTTATGCCAATGGTTTCAGCGTGAACCAATCATCTTTTTTGGATCCACCCACTTATCAAAATCCTCAATGCTTACGTAACCAAGCTCAACAGCAGCCTGCCGTAATGTGGTTTTTTCTGCAAAAGCCTTTTTGGCAATTTCTGCGGACTTCTCGTATCCTATGTGAGTGTTCAATGCGGTAACCAGCATAAGGGAATTCCTGAGGTTATTCCGGATGACATCCTCGTTGGGCTCAATGCCCGCGGCACAATTCACATCAAAGGAAACACAGGCATCCCCCAACAATCTGGCTGAATGAAGAAGGTTCGTAATCATCAAGGGTTTAAAAACGTTAAGCTCAAAATGACCATGCATTCCACCTGTTGAAATGGCTACATCATTACCCACCACCTGGGCACATACCATTGTAAGTGCTTCAGCCTGTGTGGGATTAACTTTTCCGGGCATAATCGAGGAGCCCGGTTCATTGGCAGGGATCCTTATTTCGCCTATGCCAGAGCGGGGTCCTGATGACAGAACCCGAATGTCATTGGTTATTTTCATTAAACTGACGGCCAGACGCTTCAGGGCACCCGATACCTCTACAATCGCATCATGTGCTGCAAGGGATTCGAACTTATTCGGAGCAGTTATAAAAGGGTATCCGGTAAGTTCAGCTATTTTAGCAGCCACCAGTACATCATAGCCTTCCGGGGTATTAATGCCTGTCCCGACAGCTGTTCCTCCCAGAGCTACTTCAGCCAGGTGGGGCAGGGTCCCTTCCAGTACTTTGAGGCCATGATCCAATTGCGAAACATAACCTGAAAATTCCTGTCCGAGTGTCAGGGGAGTAGCATCCATCCAGTGCGTACGGCCAATTTTGACGGTTTCGGAAAATTCAGCAGATTTGGCAGCCAGCGTTTCACGCAATTGCCTTACTCCCGGGAGGGTGACTTCGCTTATCATCTTGTATGCCGCAATGTGCATGGCAGTCGGGAAAGTATCGTTGGAGGACTGAGATTTGTTTACATCGTCATTGGGATGGATCAGGCGCGTCCCTTCACCGAGTTTGTTGCCTTTGATGACATGAGCGCGGTTGGCCACTACCTCGTTCATATTCATGTTTGACTGGGTACCTGATCCCGTTTGCCATACAACGAGCGGGAACTGGTCATCCAGCTTCTTTTCGATTATTTCATCACAGACCTGGGCTATCAGTGCGGCTTTTTCTGCAGGCAGAACACCCAGGTCCAGGTTAGCAAGGGCGGCTGCCTTTTTCAGGTAGCCGAAGGCATAAATAATCTCCACCGGCATTTTCTGATCACCGATTTTAAAATTGTTAAGGGAGCGCTGGGTCTGGGCACCCCAATATTTATCCACAGGTACCTCAACGGGTCCCATGGTGTCTTTTTCAATACGTACGTTCATGTTATGAGAAGTTTTTTGGGATTATTTTGATGGGATATTCATGAATATGTGCGTAACATAGAGTTTTCCATCTGCATCTTTGGCTGTGCCCGGACCGGATTGGGTGAGATCAGATTCCAGAATACTGACCAGAGCTGAGTCATTGATCCAGGAATTTACTATGGTCTGGGCATCAACCTGAGCGCTCCATGAGGACAGGATGGCTTTGGGATAGGCCCCTCCGAGCTTGTCATTAATTGTTGTGAAACGGTCAGAAAGACCGGCATTGGGGTCAGCTCCCAGGGTGCCGTTGGCCCATTCAATACTGTGTTCCTGTGCTTCTTTAACCATTGAGAACTGCAGGACCAGCTCACTCAGCCCTACGGATGTACGATAAGAGTTTACTTCATTATGGAGCTGCTGTTCGAGGGCAGAGACATGCGTAAACTCTTCATCATCTTTATTACAGGATATTATTGCTGCACACAATATGGCAAATAATACAAGGGTGGAATTTTTAAAATTACAGTTCATATCAGTAGGTTTTATAAAATTACAATAAAATATCAACAATTTCAGGCGGCTGTGCCAGTACTGCCTTATGTTCTGAAACAACTATGGGACGCTGGAGAAGCCGTGGATTATCAGTGATGATCCTGATCCATTCATCCTGATTGAATGTTCTGCCTTTCAGTTCTTTTTTATAAAGATCTTCCTGTGTCCTGACAAGATCCTGTGGGTTATTATTCATTTTCAGAAGGATCTCTTTTAGTTGTGCTTCATTCAGGCCATCTCTTATATAATTAATGATCTCAAAATCCGCTGTGCGGGATCTCAGGTAATCCAATCCGGTCCTGCTTTTACGGCAACGTGGATTATGATAGATCTTTAGCATGTACAACATTCAAAGAGTTACAAATACAATATTAAGAATATTTCAGTATTATTCACCGCCGAATTTCATCAGATATTCCTTAATGAACTGATTCAGGTTTCCATCCAGGATGTCCTGTACATTACCGGTTTCATATTCGGTACGCAGATCCTTAACCATTTTATAAGGGTGAAGTACATAGGATCGGATCTGTGAACCCCATTCAATCTTTTTCTTCTGCCCTTCAAGCTCGGCCTGTGCTTCTTTCTGTTTCCTGAGTTCAAGTTCATACAGGTGTGACTTGAGGATCTTAAGCGCACTTTCCTTATTTTTTGCCTGGGACCTGCTCTCCTGGTTCTCAATGACCAGGCCGGTGGGTGCATGATGCAGTCTGACAGCCGTCTCTACCTTGTTAACGTGCTGTCCGCCTGCCCCGCTTGACCGGTATGTATCCCATGTAATATCGGCCGGGTTGATTTCAACCTCGATACTGTCATCAACCACGGGAGAAACGAAAACCGAAGCAAAAGAAGTATGCCTCCTGTTGTTGGCATCATAGGGTGAAAGTCTTACAAGCCGGTGTACTCCATTCTCGGATTTTAAATACCCGTAGGCATAATCACCGGTGAATTCCAGGGTGACTGACTTGATGCCTGCTTCTTCACCAGGCTGGAAATCAATTTCCTGTACCTTATAATTGTTGCGTTCTCCATAGCGGATATACATCCTCATCAGCATTTCTGCCCAGTCCTGGCTTTCGGTGCCTCCTGCACCCGGATTGATCTTTAACAATGCCCCGAATGTGTCTTCCTCATTCCTCAGCATGTTCTTGAATTCCAGTTCTTCGATAAGGTGAAGGGTAGCCTGGTACTGCTGTTCTATTTCCGTCTCGGTGGATTCTCCCTGTTCATAGAAATCAAAAAGGACCTCCAGGTCATCCGCGTGGGTTTTAATTTCAGCACAGGCGTTTGTCCATGATTTTAGCCTGGAAATATCCTTTAACATGGATTCAGCTTCCTGGGGATTGTTCCAGAATTCAGGGGCCTGTGTTTTTGCCTCCTCTTCCTTGATCTTTGAGAGTTTGTCATCAATGTCAAAGATGCCTCCTCAGCGAATGCTCCCGCTTAATCAGTTCTTTCACCTGGTCTGCAGTGATCATAACAATAATTTATCTTGGTAGGATGACAAATGTAAGAATTATTTCAGCACCTTAAAAAGACTTGCCAGTGAAGTACAGCCGGGATCATATATGGTGCATATCATTTATTACAGCCATAATGATCTCATATTCAAATCCACGCTGCTGGGCAAACTGAAGGAGTTTTTTCTTTTTATTTATTTGGCTAATACCGTGAAAAAATGTTGCTTTCTTAATGAGTTCATTTACCAGGACCTCCTTATACTCATCTTCATCGATCAAAGAAAGGGCATCGGTAATGATATTATCAGGGATCTGCTTTTGCTTCAGCATATACCTGAGTTTAATTTTTCCCCATTTGTTGAAATGAAATTTTTCCCGGCAATAGCTTCCCGCATAACGGGTTTCATTAATAAACCCTTCCTTTTGCAGCGACTCCAGCACATCCTCTATTTCCAGCTCGGTGATATCCCAGTTTTTCAGTTTCAGGCTGATGTCCAGTTTGCATTGCTCCTTCCTGGCACAAATATTTTGGGCGAGTTTTAATGCGGTTTTGGTATCCATTTTTTCTTAATATTCAGTCTGGTACTTGTTACATTTTTACAGCAGTAAGCATCCGGTCTTTCCCGTTTATATCCTTTTGCACGGTCACAGATGAAAAACCTTCCTTATCCAACAGCTTGAAGATCTGTCCTGCATATGCCTCATGAATTTCAAAGAATAATCTTCCGTTTTTTTTCAATTGAAGGACAGCTTTCTGTGCAATTGTCCTATAGTAAATCAGCGGATCATCATCCGG
>CAZILN010000073.1:0-19871 GCA_964540005.1 uncultured Bacteroidaceae bacterium
GATCTCATCTTTTGAAAGTTCACCAGGATAGCTTTCATCCGGATCATCACTGCTCATGATCTCAAATTCAAGTCCAAGTTCCCTTAACAATCTCTGCCGGCGCGGAGATTGAGAGGCCCGTATAATGCGGTATCTCTTAAGGTCTTCTGTTAACACCTTAGCTGTAGTTAATGAAAAGGATCACATAAACTATAACAGAATACAGGATCCCGGCCAGCATGATCAGCTTGGAAATGGTACTGCAAAGGTGATAATTCTTTTTTTCCTTTGCACTGTAAATTCTGTAAACAAGGTAGATATAGGGAAGGAAGAGGAGAATGATGAGATATGCAAGAGTGATCAGATTGCTCCCTTCCCCTGATATAAATCTCAGGAACCGGATATAAAGATAAACCAGGCTGCCCAGGAGGAAAAGTATCAGAAAACTGACTACATGACGGCTGACCCTGATCCCCAGAATGATAGGCAGGGAATTTCTTCCATAAGCCAGGTCACCTTCATAATCCTCGATATCCTTAATGATTTCCCGTATCAGTGTAGACAGGAAGGCAAAATATGAAAATCCGCCCACCCAGGCCAGGATGTTATTGAAGCTCATATTGCTCTCAATCAGAACATCCCTGTACTCCTGGTTAAGCAGGGGAACCTCAAACAATACAACTACAAAGGGGACTACTGCAGTGAAGAATGCCACCAGCAGGTTCCCTATCAGAAACTGCCTTTTATAGCTGGTCGAATAAAACCAGAGGAGTCCGGCAGCCAGCATGTAGGCAATCCCCAGCGAGAGTATGCCCACATATAATGACAGGTAGACACCCAGTCCGACACCCAGTAAATTTAATATGATGTGCAGGGCCATAGCAGCCCTCCGGCTGATCTTTTTGCCTATCAGCACAGTCTCCGGCCTGTTCAGCATATCGGTCTTGGTATCGAAGTAATCATTTATAACATACCCGGCTGCTGTAATGAAGATAGCTGACAGGACAAGCATGAGGAAATGAAGCTGGCTCAACTGGAGTTCGAAACCGTTTATCTTAAGGATGGGATTGACAACCAGGTAACGCATTGCGTACTGCGTCAGGGCAATAATGATAAGGTTCTTGTAGCGAACCAGCTGTAATATAGCTATCACAATAAAGATTTTACCATTGAAATGCGTCCTCCTGCATCCATTTTCCCTGCAGACGCAATACCTGTTCTATCACATCCCTCGCACATCCTTCGCCCCCGTTTTTCTCAGAAATATATACCGACAGTTCCTTGATCTCACTGTCCGCATCGGCGGGACAGGTAGGGAAGCCCACGCGCTTCATAACCTGATAATCGGGAAGATCATCTCCCATGTACAGGATTTCTTCGGCTTTCAGGTTATATTTACCGAGGAAATCTTCGAGATCATCCATTTTGTTCCTTGATCTCATGTATATATCCTTCACGCCCAGGTTAGTGAAACGCTTTCTTACGTATACTGAGTTTCCCCCGGTAATGATTGCTATTAGATAATCCTTCCTGATGGCATACTGCATGGCATACCCGTCCCTGATATTTATGGATCTCATCAACTCTCCCTCCGGGTGCAGATAGATTTTTGAATCGGACAGGACACCGTCTACATCAAAAATAAATGCCCTTACCTTGCTTAGTTCTTCTTTGAAATTTGTCATCTGGTTTGAAACAGCTTAATTTCCGGGAGGATCTGATTCTGTCTTTAAAACTCTGATACTCTCACTTACAAATGTATATATTTTTTGTATTTCAGGAATTCCTTCCAGCATCTCAATGTGTTCCTTCATGATAATCTCCTCATTCCTGGCAGCCGGACCGGTTTGTGAGGGGACGGGTCCCAGATCAATGGCTTTTTCTGCTGTCTCCCTTATCAGGGCGAAAAGAAGAGCAGGATTGAGCTTATAACGCCCGGCCAGTTCGAAAGCCAGCGAATACATATGGTTGCTGAAGTTTGAGGCAAAAACCCCCGTAAGATGCAGCTGCTTCCGACTCCTGGAATCAAGGTTTATCACCCTGGAAGAGATCTGTTCCGCCACAGATCTGATCAGGGATTCAGCATCCTGGTTGTTGCCCTCTATGCACAGGGGGATGTTGATCCAGTCAGGTTCCCTTTCCCTGCTGAATGTTTGCAGGGGGTAGAGCACTGCATACAAGCGGCTGTAATTCCTGAATACATCTGCATGGACCGATCCTGATGTGTGGACCAGCAACTGGTCATTAATGTTTATCTGCTCAAGGGTTTTGTGGATCGCATCATCCGGAAGGCAGAACAGGTATGTCCCGGCCGATCCATCCAGTTCACTCAGGCTGATGACGGACCGGGCACCAAGTTGTGCTGCCAGTTTTTCTGCCGGCCTGGATGTTCTGCTGTAAACCTGTATAATTTCGTACCCGGTGCCGGTGAGTTTCGCACCGAGGTGGGTAGCAAGATTTCCTGCACCAAGGAGTACAATTTTCCTGAGGTGTTCTGTTTTCAAACTCTGGTGTTAGAAACAATACCTGTTTTCTTCTATCAGGGAATCGGCTATTCTGCGACGGGCTTCCCTGACATTGACACCTTCCACACAGGTAAAATGCCTGATCCCTTTCAGCAGGACTTCACGCTGATCCCCGTAAGCAAATGAATATACCGCATCCATTGCATATTTACTGATCCTGGCTGCGGCATCATATAAGCCTGTATCGAGTATGTCCCGGTAAACTTTGATATTCTCTTCACCCTTGATGGCTTCGAGCTTCTTAACACGTATCAATAAAGATTCGGCTGCATATACCTGCATAACTATATCTGCAATGTTGCTCATGATCTCCTGTTCATGAACCAGTTTCCCGGCATACTTTTCTGAAGCCGTTTTCATCAGGATAAGGCCAACTTTCTTTAAATTCCTTATATATCTCAGCTTTTTATCATAATATTCCTCTTCCCCTGAGGGTGCACCCTCTTTAAGGCCGGCAATCTCATCCAGTGCATCCTGTGCCTGCTCCATGATGGGCAGCAGGCCTTTTGCAGCCTTCTTGATAATGGCGTCAGCCAGCAGGAGCCGGTTGATCTCGTTGGTGCCTTCGAAGATCCTGTTAATCCGGGAATCACGATAGGCCCTGTCCACCGGCATTTCGGCGCTGTACCCCATTCCCCCGAAGATCTGGACGGCCTCATCAACCACATAATCCAGGGCCTCGGAGCCAAATACCTTCATGGCAGCTGCTTCAATCTGGAAATGGTTAAAGGCTTCCATGGTATTCCTGCCTTTATCTTCTCCTTTAGATACATAATATGTTATGGCATCATCGATATTCCTGCTCGCCCGGTAAACGGCAGACTCCGTTGTAAATGTGCGTATTACCTGTTCGGCCAGTTTGTATTTTATGGCTCCGAATTCCGAGATCAGGCAATTGAACTGTTTCCGTTCATTGGCATACCCCACCGACTGGCTGATGACCCTCTTGGCCGCACCAATAACATTGGCTCCCAGCTTGATCCGGCCCATATGAAGTATGTTCAGGGCTATCCTGTATCCCTCTCCCCTTTTACCCAGCATATTCTCAACAGGGACCTTGCAGTCATTGAAAAAGATCTGCCTGGTAGAAGATCCCTTTATGCCCATCTTTTTCTCTTCCGGATTAAAGGTGATTCCCGGGAAGTTCCTTTCCACAATGAAGGCGCTGAGCACCCGGTCGTTGTCAATCTTGGCAAAAACCGTCATTACATCTGCGAATCCGCCATTGGTGATCCACATCTTCTGCCCGTTCAGTATATAATGTTTCCCGTCTTCGGAGAGAACGGCTTTGGTGGTACCTGAATTAGCGTCAGATCCGGCCCCGGGTTCTGTCAGGCAATAGGCACCCGCCATCTCACCAGTTGCCAGCCTGGGTATGTATTTAGCCTTCTGCTCATCATCACCATAATAAAGGATGGGAAGGGTCCCGATACCCGTATGGCAGGAATAGGCCACTGAGAAAGAATACCCTGCTCCCAGGACCTCGCTGGCATACATGGAGGTCAGGAATGACTGACCGAAACCCTCATATTCCTCGGGTATGGATATACCCAGCAGTCCGAGTTCACCGGATTTGTCAAGTACATTCCTGAGCAGGCCCTCCTCCTGGGCATCAATGCGATCCAGCAGGGGGAATACTTCAGTTTCCATAAAATCCCCGCAGGTCTGTGCGATCATTTTTTGTTCTTCATCAAATTCTTCCGGGATAAAAACCTCTGCGGGATCGGTTTCTGCGACCATGAACTGGCCTCCTGTAATGATAGTGTTGGATTCCATGTATCTGTAATTTTTGGTATTTAAATATCCATGCTTTTAGCTACCAGCTCTGCAATATCGTAATTCTTCACATCTTCTTCCCTGTTCTTGTATTTAAGACCGTCCCTCATCATTACCATACAGTATGGACAGGCCGTTGCTATAATCTCAGCTCCTGTTTCAAGGGCTTCTTCAGTGCGCTCTATAAAAACTTCCTTATCTCCCTTTTCTGCTTCCTTGAACATTTGTCCGCCACCTGCCCCGCAACAGAGGGCAAAGCTTTTATTCCTCTTCATTTCAATCCTTGAAGATGCCACGCACTCCAGAACCTTCCTGGGTGCACTGTACTCGTTATTGGCCCGGCCAAGATAGCAGGGATCATGAAAACTAACTTTTTCTTTAAGGATTGATCCAGCCGGGATCTGCAGCTTCCCCTGTTCTATCATCGATGAAAGGAACTGAGAATGATGAATGACCTGGTAATTGCCACCCAGGTCAGGATACTCATTCTTAAAGCTATTGTAGGCATGGGGATCACAGGTAAGTATTTTTTTTACCCCGTATGAATTCAGCAGTTCAATGTTCATCATTGCCTGCATCTGGAACAGCATCTCATTCCCTGCCCTCCTGGCCACATCACCACTGGATGATTCCTCGGTTCCCAGGACAGCATAACTTGTTCCCAGGTGATTAAGTATTTTAATAAAGCTCCGGGAAACCTGCTTATATCTGTCGTCAAAGGCCCCTGCACTGCCTACCCACAGCAGGTACTCGGGTGCAGCATCTGTACCGGCCAGTTCCCCGAGCACAGGAACCTCCAGTCCATCGGCCCACAGCATCCTGTCTTCCCGGGAAAACTGCCAGGGAGCGCCATTATTTTCTATGTTGCTGAAAATGGAATTCAATTCCCCCGGGGCAGCCGATTCTTCCATCACCAGGTACCGCCTCATATTTACGATCAGGTCCGGGTGGTTTATATTGATCGGGCACTCACGGGCACAGGCATTACACAGGGTACATGCCCACAATTCTTCCTCGCTGATATAATCCCTTATGAGGCTTTTACTATCAGAATATTCACTGCCGTTTTTAAGGATACCCGGTCCCTTTTCTTTCATCCGGGCACGTACATCCATAACTATCTTACGGGGGGAGAGCTTTTTCCCGGTGATGTTGGCAGGACATACAGCTGTGCATCTGCCGCACTCCGTGCAGGCCAGGGAATCAAAATAGTTTTTCCAGGTAACGTCCTCTATATCCAGTATCCCGAAGCGTTCCACTGTTTCCTCCCCTTCCCCTTCCGCCGGAGCGGCATAGGCCTGATCCGGGTCCATCATGATCCTTACTTCCTTTGTTATGCTCTCCATGGTATTAAGCTTGCCCAGGGGCTCGAGCCTGCTGAGAAATACGTTGGGAACCGACATGAAGACATGAAAGTGCTTGGAGTAGGGAAGATAGTTGGCAAATATAAATATCAGGAGAATATGGGTCCACCAGAAGACCTCATGCAACAAATGACTTGTCCCGGTACCAGCATTTACCCAGCCGGCTATGAAATTGCTGACAGGGAAATATCCGCAAACCTCGTGTCCTTCTGCAAATGCAGTGTTGATATAAAATACATTCATGCCCATGAGGGAGATCATCAGAAGAAGGATAAGGCCCAGGGCAATATTGGCATCAATGTGAGAGATGTGCTTCATTTCTATCCCGCTGAACCGTTTAACGCTCAGGAACAACCTTCTTATAAGAAAGACCAGGATAGCCATGGCAATGATCAGGGCAAAAACATCTCCTGATGCAATGATAATATCATAAACCACCCCTGCCACATTGAATATGCGCTCGGTCCCGGCCAGGCCGTCTATGATCATCTCTATGCTTCCTACAAGGATTACACAGAATCCCCAGAAAACCAGTGCGTGGAGAAGGCCCACGAGAGGACGGCGGAAGATACGGGTCTGACCCATAGCGACATCCAGTGTCACAAGTACCCGCTTCCAGAAATCCTTAACAGGAAAACCACCTCGTGTGATCCTGAAGTAGCCTATATACTTTCTGGTAGTGTATCCGAAAACACCCAGCGTGAGGAGAACCGATAAAAGAAAGAGTATCTGTTTCATCTACTATTGATTCTTCGCAGAGCGGATCTCCTTTACCAGTTCGGGAAGTACTTTCTGTGCATCACCAACTATACCGTAATCGGCAGCTTCAAAAATGGGTGCATCCATATCCGTATTGACAGCGACAATGCATTTCGATGAACTGACCCCTGCCAAATGCTGTATGGCACCGGATATCCCGAATGCAAGATACAGGTTCGGTGCAATGATCTTGCCGGTCTGGCCGGTATGTTCCTCATGGGGACGCCATCCTTCATCGGAAACCGGGCGTGAACATGCAAGAGCCGCCCCGAGGGTACCTGCTAATTCTTCCAGGGGTCCCCAGTTATCAGGTGATTTCATTCCCCTGCCTCCTGAAACAACAATTTCAGCATCGGTAAGTATGATTTTACCTGTCTGCTTTTCCACATCTTTAATTTCGGTAGTAACAGCCGAACCATCCAGCTCGGGAGAAAATTCCACCAGTTGTGTATCTTTAGGTGATTCTGTTATTTCGAAGGAATTCTGGGAAAGTGTCAGTATCTTTTTTTCAGTGTTGATCTTTACACCGGCAAAGGCTTTGCCACTGTATACTCTTTTCTTAACGATGAAAGGATCCGTGCTAACAGGAAGTCCGGTTACCCCCGACGCTATGCCTGCACCCATCCGGACTGCCAGGCGTGGTGCCAGGGCCTTCCCGCTGTTGTTATGTGCCAGTATTATAATTCCGGCATTTTCGGCTGCAGCCACCTGCGACAGTATGGCTGTATAGGCCCGGTTATCGAGACCGCCAAGCGCCGGATGGCCGGTCCTGATAAGCTTGTCGGCACCGTATTTTCCAAGCAGCTTTAATTCCTCTTCGGCTACCTCCCCAATCGTTACGGCAAGTGTATCCGTTCCCATTTTCTTTGCAATGCCGGCAGCATAGGAGACCAGCTCAAATGAAAGTTTCTTAAACTTTCCGTCCCAATTTTCTGTATAGACTAAAACTGACATATCCTGTTACATTTACATTTACCAATTAAAGGACTTTTGCTTCATTCTGAAGGAGGTCAACCAGTTCCCTGATATTGTCAGGGTCAACCATTTTACAGGCCTGCCTGGGCTGAGGCATTTCAAATTCCACGGTCTCAGTCAGAGCATCCACCTCAATAGCCGGAACGATCTGCAGGGGTTTTTTCCGGGCCATCATTATCCCGCGCATGGCCGGTATCCGGGGTTCCTTTGCTATCCCCTTCTGCACAATGGCTACAAAAGGTGCTGAAAGGCCCAGGACCTCTTTTCCCCCGTCTATCTCCCTGTTGATCACCATTTTTCCATTATCAACCGTCAGTCCTGACACAGCAGAAACTGATGGCCAGTCAAGCAGTTCAGCCAGCATGCCTCCTACCACTGAACCGTTGTGATCACTGGATTCTATACCGCTGAGTACAATATCAAAGGATGCTGACTTAAGCAGTTCGGCAATCTGCGAAGCCACAAAATATGCATCCGCCGGTTCGGCATCAATACGGTATGCATCGTCTGCGCCGATAGCCAGGGCTTTTCGGATCACGGGTTCGGTTTCTGATTTGCCGACATTTACTACGGAGATTTTATCTATACCGCCGGAAGGATCTTCCTTCAATTCAAGCGCCCTTGTCAGGGCAAGTTCATCCCACGGATTTATGATCCACTGCACCCCATTGCTGTCAAATGAGGTATTGTTGTTTGTAAACCGGATCTTAGTGGTTGTATCCGGGACACAGCTGATACAGACAAGGATGTTCATATTGAAAAAGCATTAACTGATTATCGAAAGGACAAATATATAATAAAAATAAAAAAGCCGCCTGCAGTGGTATTTTGAGACGGCTCATGTATATGCCTTATCCGGTTTATGCCTGAGCGACCGGTCCGCCAAAGTTCATCGGGATCGGTGTCCCGGAACCCTCCACTTTTTTAATTTCACCGTGTACAGTTTCAAACTTACTGATGTTATCCTGAAGAGCCAGCATCAGGCGCTTTGCATGTTCCGGTGTAAGTATGATCCGCGATTTAACATCGGCCTTGGGGATGCCGGGCATGACCCTTATAAAATCGATGACGAATTCTGAACTCGAATGAGTGATGACAGCCAGGTTGGAATAGATCCCCTGAGCTACGTCTTCCTTCAGTTCGATATTGATCTGGTTTTTTTTCTTCTCTTCTTCTGACATATAATAAGAATTTTTATTGTTGCTCCTGATCTTCTTCAACCATTTCTTTGCTTTCTTTATCCTGGGCAGCCATGAGGCTGTCGTATTCCTGCTTTGAACCGACCACCAGCCTTTCATATTCGCGGACTCCCGTTCCTGCCGGGATCAGGTGCCCGACAATAACATTCTCCTTAAGGCCTTCCAGGTTGTCAATCTTTCCAAAGATGGCTGCTTCATTGAGTACCTTGGTGGTTTCCTGGAATGAAGCGGCGGAAATAAAGCTCTGTGTTTGCAGCGCTGCCTTTGTGATACCCTGCAAGACCTGCCGCGAAGTGGCAGGAATGGCATCACGGGACTCGATCTGCTTTAAGTCCTTACGCTTGAGAACAGAGTTTTCATCGCGGAGTTTCCGGGCAGTGACTATCTGTCCTGCTTTCAGCGTCTGAGAATCACCCGTATCGACCACTACTTTCTTTCCAAAGATCCAGTCATTCTCATCCATGAACTCCCATTTGTCAGCTACCTGTTTTTCAAGGAATTTGGTGTCACCCTGGTCTTCAATCTCTACCTTTCTCATCATCTGCCGCACAATGATCTCAAAGTGCTTATCATTGATTTTAACACCCTGCATACGGTATACTTCCTGAACCTCATTCACAATATATTCCTGTACCTTTGTAGGCCCTTTGATCGCCAGGATGTCGGCAGGTGTAATGGCGCCGTCTGACAGGGGTGTTCCTGCCTTCACGTAATCATTTTGCTGGACAAGGATCTGTTTGGAAAGGGGTACCAGGTATTTTTTAACCTCCTCAGCCTTTGAGGTAATGAGTATTTCCCTGTTACCACGTTTTATCTTTCCGAAAGCTACCTCCCCGTCAATTTCCGAAACTACCGCCGGGTTTGATGGGTTCCTTGCTTCGAAGAGTTCGGTCACCCTGGGCAATCCACCCGTGATATCACCTGATTTTCCCACAGCCCTGGGTATTTTAACCAGTATCTCACCGGTATTTACCTCGTCATTTACCTCAAACATGATGTGAGCACCCACCGGCAGGTTATAGGATTTCAATACCTCGTTCTTTTTTGAGACGATCTTTATACCGGGATTCTTGGTTTTATCCCTGGTCTCTATTATAACTTTCTCCCTGAAGCCGGTCTGCTCATCCGATTCCTCCCGGAAGGTAATCCCTTCAATAACACTCTCGAACTGAACCTTACCGGCAGTTTCACTGATAATAACAGCATTGTAAGGATCCCAGTCACAGATAAGATCGCCTTTTTTCACGGTTCCCCCGTCTTTAAAATAGAGCCTGGAACCATAAGGAATGTTATGAGTAGTCAGGGCAATTCCCGTGTTTTTATCCGTTATCCTCATTTCAGCCAGGCGGCCTATGACAATGTCAGTCTTTACACCCTCATTATCAGTCCTTTCGGCAATCCTGAGTTCGTCGATCTGCAGGACGCCGTCATACTTGGATATGACACTCGATTCAGAAGTAATGTTTGAAGCGGTACCCCCGACATGGAAGGTACGCAAGGTTAGCTGGGTCCCGGGTTCCCCGATGGACTGGGCTGCAATAACACCGACGGCTTCCCCTGACTGTACCATCTTTCCTGTTGCCAGGTTCCTGCCGTAGCATTTTGCACATACTCCCTTCTTGGATTCACAGGTTAATACCGACCGGATCTCTACCTGTTCAATTGGAGAATCATCGATCAGCCGCGCTATCTCCTCGGTAATTTCCTCCCCTGAATCAATAATGGTCTCTCCCGTCATTGGATGGTAGACATCGTGTACGGTGGTTCTTCCGAGTATCCTTTCATAAAGGGTCTCAACCACCTCTTCGTTATTTTTTATTGCTGTGGCTACAATACCGCGCAGGGTACCGCAATCTGCCTCAGAAATTATAACGTCCTGGGATACATCGACAAGCCTTCTGGTGAGGTAACCTGCATCGGCAGTCTTCAATGCCGTATCAGCCAGACCCTTGCGGGCACCGTGTGTTGAAATAAAGTATTCCAGAACCGACAATCCTTCCTTGAAATTTGATAGAATAGGGTTCTCGATAATTTCAGATCCTGTGGCTCCGGATTTCTGCGGTTTGGCCATCAGGCCCCTCATACCGGACAGCTGCCGTATCTGTTCTTTGGAACCCCTGGCACCGGAATCAAGCATCATATATACAGGATTGAATCCCTGTTTATCCGAACTCAGCTGCTTGAGCAGGGTCTGGGTCAGGCGGGCATTGGTATGTGTCCAGATATCGATGATCTGGTTGTATCGCTCATTATTGGTAATAAATCCCATATTGTAGTTCGAAACTACCTCATCAACCTGCTGGTAGCCTTCATCCACCAGTTCAGTTTTTTGGGATGGGACAATGACGTCATCAAGGTTAAAGGACAGACCTCCTTTAAAGGCCATTTCATAACCGAGGGCCTTGATGTCATCCAGGAACTTAGCCGTAACAGCAGTTCCTGTTTTCTTCAATACCATGCCTATAATATCACGCAGGGATTTCTTGGTCAGCAGCTCATTGATAAATCCCACATCCTCGTGTACAAAATCATTGAAAATGACCCGTCCTACAGTTGTTTCGGTCATTTTATAAACTGTCTCCCCGTTCTCTTTGACAGGAAGCCTTACATTGATGACTGCATGGAGGTCCACTTTTCTTTCATTGAAAGCTATGGTTACTTCCTCGGGAGAATAGAACTTCAGACCTTCGCCAATAACAGGATGCTCTTCTGTACCTTTCCTGGCCTTGGTAATATAGTACAATCCCAGCACCATATCCTGGCTGGGAACACTTATAGGTGCGCCATTGGCCGGATTAAGAATATTATGCGAAGCCAGCATCAGCATCTGTGCTTCCAGGATGGCTGCATTACCCAGCGGCAGGTGAACCGCCATCTGGTCCCCGTCAAAGTCGGCATTGAATGCAGTACAAACCAGGGGATGCAACTGAATGGCCTTTCCTTCGATCAGCTTGGGCTGGAAGGCCTGTATTCCCAGGCGGTGAAGGGTTGGCGCCCTGTTCAGCATAACAGGATGCCCTTTCAGGACATTTTCGAGAATGTCCCAGACAACCGGATCTTTGCGGTCTACTATCTTTTTAGCCGATTTAACAGTCTTAACTATACCTCTTTCGATCAGCTTCCTTATTATAAAAGGTTTATACAGCTCAGCGGCCATTTCCTTCGGAAGTCCGCATTCATGCAGCAGCAACTCGGGTCCCACAACAATTACCGAACGGGCCGAATAATCCACCCTCTTTCCCAGAAGGTTCTGGCGGAAACGGCCCTGTTTTCCTTTCAGACTGTCACTCAGAGACTTAAGCGGTCTGTTGGCCTCGGTCTTTACAGCATTGGCCTTGCGAGAGTTATCAAACAGGGAATCCACAGCTTCCTGCAACATCCTCTTTTCATTCCTCAGTATCACTTCCGGTGCCTTGATCTCGATCAGTCGCTTCAGCCTGTTATTCCTGATTATGACACGCCGGTAGAGATCATTCAGGTCTGAAGTGGCAAATCTTCCACCGTCCAGCGGGACAAGCGGTCTGAGTTCCGGCGGGATCACCGGGACCACCTTGATGATCATCCATTCTGGACGATTGACCCCTTTTGATGCACGGAAGGCTTCTACAACCTGCAGGCGCTTAAGGGCCTCGTTCTTGCGCTGCTGTGATGTTTCATTGGAGGCCTTATGCCTAAGCGAAAAACTCAGATCATCGAGATCCAGCCTTGAAAGTATCTGGTACAAAGCCTCTCCACCCATGTTGGCAATGAATTTGTCAGGATGGTCGTCATCCAGGTGCTGGTTTTCCTTTGGAAGGCTCTCCAGGATATCAAGGTACTCCTCTTCGGTCAGGAAGTCGAGGAAATTTACCCCTTCGGCCGCCTTGAGTCCGGGATTTATTACCACATAACGTTCGTAATAAATGATGGAATCAAGTTTTTTGGAAGGAAGACCAAGCAGGTATCCTATTTTATTGGGAAGTGATTTGAAATACCATATATGGGCTACGGGAACCACCAGTGATATGTGCCCCATTCGTTCCCTTCGCACTTTCTTCTCTGTTACTTCTACACCGCAACGGTCACAGATAATTCCCTTATACCTGATCCTTTTATATTTGCCGCAATGGCATTCGTAGTCTTTAACCGGTCCGAAGATCCTTTCACAGAACAGGCCATCCCGTTCCGGTTTATAGGTGCGGTAGTTAATGGTTTCGGGTTTCAGTACCTCCCCGCTGGAGCGTTCCAGTATCTCTTCCGGTGAGGCCAGCCCTATGGATACTTTGGTAAATTCTGTTTTGATTCTAGTATCTCTTCGTAAAGACATATTATATTATTTGATGGTTTGACTAACGTAAATTAAAAAATACCTGCATTATACCAGGTTGATGCTGAGTCCGAGTCCCCGGAGCTCATGCAGTAAGACATTCAATGATTCCGGGATCCCGGGAGTCGGCATATTCTCCCCCTTAACAATGGCCTCATAGGCTTTTGCTCTTCCGATCACATCATCAGATTTAACAGTCAGCAGTTCCTGCAGGATGCTGGCTGCACCAAAAGCTTCAATGGCCCACACTTCCATTTCACCGAAACGCTGGCCGCCAAACTGGGCCTTACCCCCGAGTGGTTGCTGGGTTATAAGTGAATATGGACCAATAGACCTGGCATGCATCTTATCGTCGACCATATGGCCCAGCTTAAGCATATAGATCACCCCCACCGTGGCAGGCTGGTCAAAACGCTGTCCTGTTCCTCCGTCATACAGATAAGTCTTTCCATACTGCGGGATTGCAGCCTTGCCCGTGTATTCATTAATCTGGTCGATACTGGCACCATCGAAAATCGGCGAGGCAAACTTCACACCCAGCTCCTTTCCAGCCCAGCCAAGAACCGTTTCATAGATCTGGCCAAGGTTCATCCTTGACGGCACGCCCAGGGGATTAAGTACTATATCCATGGGAGTCCCGTCCTCAAGGAAAGGCATGTCTTCCTGCCTCACAATTTTGGCGACTATACCTTTGTTCCCGTGACGCCCGGCCATCTTATCGCCTACCTTTACCTTCCGCTTCATGGCTACATACACCTTTGCAAGCCTGACAATGCCGGTCGGCAGCTCATCGCCGATGGTCACATTATACTTTTTCCGTTTATAGTTCCCTTCCAGCTCCTTATATTTATTATTATAATTATGCAGCAGGATCTTTATGGTTTCATTTTTCTTTTTATCGGTTGTCCATTTGCCCGGATTGACATTCAGGTAATCGACCTCCTGCAGCAGCTTCTGGGTAAACTTCACCCCTTTGGAAACCACATCTTCATTCAGGTAGTTCTTCACCCCCTGCGAAGCCTTACCGTTAACCATAATAAACAGCTTATCAATAAGCTTGTTCCTCAGTTCGTTCACATTGGAGTTAAATTCCTCCTCGATCTTTTCAAGTATGGGCTTGGAAGCCAGTTTAACTTTCCTGTCCTTAATGGAGCGGGAGAATAATTTCTTGTCAATGACCACTCCTTCGAGTGAAGGGGGTGCTTTCAGCGATGCATCCTTGACATCCCCTGCTTTATCACCAAAAATGGCCCTGAGCAGTTTCTCTTCGGGTGAAGGATCAGATTCCCCTTTCGGGGTGATCTTACCTATGAGTATGTCACCCGGGCTCACATGGGCGCCTATACGGATCAGGCCGTTTTCATCAAGGTTCTTCGTGGCTTCCTCACTGACATTGGGAATATCAGAAGTAAGTTCTTCCAGTCCGCGCTTGGTATCCCTGACCTCCATAAGATATTCATCTATATGGATGGAAGTAAAGACATCATCTTTAACCAGGTTCTCGGAAATCACAATGGCATCCTCGAAATTATACCCTTTCCAGGGCATGAAAGCCACCATAAGATTTCGTCCGAGAGCCAGTTCACCGTCCTTGGTCCCATATCCTTCAGAAAGGATCTGTCCCTTGCGGACTTTTTCACCCTTGGATACAATGGGCAGAAGGTTCACACAGGTATTCTGGTTGGTTTTCCTGAATTTGGGCAGTTTGTACCTGCGTATATCATCGTCAAAGCTGACAAATTTCTCAGCTTCTGTCCGTGAATACCGTACCACAATTTCATTGGCATCGACAAATTCAATCACACCATCGCCCTCAGCAACAATAAGCAGGCGGGAATCCCTTGCCATATTATCTTCTATCCCCGTACCTACGATGGGTGCCTCCGGACTGATAAGCGGAACAGCCTGGCGCATCATATTCGAGCCCATCAGCGCCCGGTTGGCATCATCGTGTTCCAGGAAGGGTATCAGTGAGGCAGCAATGGAAGCGATCTGGTTGGGAGCCACGTCCATAAGCTCAACCTCGCCCGCTTCTGCAAGCGGGAAGTCCCCGTCATACCTGGCCTTCACCCTCGGATTAATGAACTTACCTGTATCAGAGATGGGGGCATTGGCCTGTGCAATGATCTTGGCTTCCTCCTCTTCGGCGCTCAGGTATTCTATCCCCTGGTCACCCAGGTCCACAGTAGCAGCAGTAACCTTCCTGTACGGGGTTTCAATAAATCCGAGGTCATTGATCTTTGCATACACGCATAGAGATGATATCAGCCCGATGTTCGGACCTTCCGGCGTTTCGATAGGGCAAAGGCGCCCGTAATGGGTATAATGCACATCCCTAACCTCGAACCCGGCCCGCTCGCGTGAGAGGCCGCCCGGACCCAGGGCAGACATCCTGCGTTTATGGGTCATCTCGGCCAGCGGGTTGGTCTGGTCCATGAACTGTGAGAGCTGGTTGGTTCCGAAGAATGAATTGATAACCGATGACAGGGTCTTGGAATTGATCAGGTCAACCGGTGTAAATACCTCGTTATCCCTTACGTTCATCCGCTCCCTGATGGTTCGTGCCATCCTGGCAAGGCCCACACTGAACTGGTTAGACAGCTGTTCCCCTACGGTACGTACCCTCCTGTTGCTCAGATGGTCTATATCGTCAACATCGGTCTTTGAATTAATGAGTTCGATCAGGTATTTGATTATGGCAATTATATCAGCCTTGGTCAGTACCCTGACATTCATCTCGGTTTCGAGGTTCAGTTTTTTATTGATCCTGTACCGGCCGACCTCACCAAGGTCATATCGTTTATCTGAAAAGAAAAGTTTATCGATCACATCTCGTGCGGTGGCTTCATCAGGTGGTTCCGAATTCCTTAATTGCCGGTATATATGCAGGACTGCCTCCTCCTCTGAATTACAGGGGTCCTTCTGCAGGGTATTGTAAATAATTGAAAAATCAGACTGGTTACCGGAGTCTTTATGCAGGAGAATGTTCTTGGCCCCTGATTCGACTATGATATCAACGTGTTCGTTCTCGATGACGGTCTCCCTGTCAATGACCACTTCATTCCTTTCTATGGATACTACCTCACCGGTATCCTCATCGACAAAATCTTCCACCCATGATTTCAGGACACGGGCTGCCAGTTTGCGCCCCACAAGTTTCTTCAGGCCGGCCTTTGAGACCTTATGTTCATCTGCCAGGTCAAAGATCTCGAGGATCTCCTTGTCTCCCTCATATCCTATGGCACGCAGGAGAGTTGTAACGGGTAATTTCTTCTTACGGTCAATATAGGCGTACATGACCGAGTTAATATCTGTTGCGAATTCGATCCATGATCCCTTGAAAGGAATGATCCTGGCTGAATACAGCTTGGTTCCGTTGGCATGCAGGCTCTGGCCGAAAAAGACGCCCGGGGACCTGTGCAGCTGTGAAACTACCACCCGTTCGGCACCGTTTATAACGAACAAACCCCTTTCGGTCATATAGGGGACGGTACCCAGGTAAACATCCTGTATCACCGTGTCAAAATCCTCATGCTCGGGATCGGTACAGTATAATTTAAGTTTTGCTTTCAGGGGAATGCTGTAAGTAAGTCCGCGTTCAATGCATTCATCTATGGTATACCTGGGAGGGTCGATGGTGTAGTCGAGGAATTCCAGGATAAAATTGTTCCTGGTATCGGATATGGGGAAATTCTCATTGAACACCCGGTAGAGGCCTTCCTTCTTCCGGTTCTCCGGGGTGGTTCCCAGCTGGAAAAACTCGGTGAAGGATTTCAATTGAACTTCGAGGAAATCAGGATAATCCAGTTTGTGTGATCCTGTCTGGAAACTGATTCTATCTGCAACTTCTCTAAGTGCCATGAAGGTAATATTTTTAGGACTTTACATATGTAGATAAATATAACAAAAGGCTCAGAACCCTTTCATGAGGATTCTGAACCCTGTTTTAAGAGTAGGAAACGGTATGTTACTTAAGTTCAACTTCAGCTCCGGCTTCCTCTAATTGAGTTTTCAATCCTTCAGCCTCGTCTTTTCCAATACCTTCCTTTATAGGTGCAGGTGCAGAATCAACTACTCCCTTGGCTTCTTTGAGTCCGAGTCCTGTTAATTCCTTCACCAGTTTAACAATCTGAAGTTTCGCTCCGCCCGGTGCTTTGAGGATCACATCAAAAGTTGTTTTCTCCTCAGTACCTGCTGCTTCACCTGCTGTTGCCGGTCCGGCTACAGCCACAGCTGCTGCTGCAGGTTCAATTCCATGTTTCTCTTTAAGAACATCCAAAAGTTCATTCACTTCTTTCACGGTCAATTCAACTAACTGATCCGCGATTGCATTAATGTCTGCCATTTCTAGATTATTTTAATAATTACTACTATTTATTCCTTTTCTGCCAGTGTCTTTAAGACACCGGTAATATTGGTCCCACCCGACTGTAATGCCGAAAGAACGCTCTTCATGGGTGACTGCAGTAAAAATACTACATCAGCAATGAGTTCATTCTTGGATTTCAGTTGTGTTAATGTCTCCAGTTGTTCATCTCCCAGGTAAACTGACTCCTCAACCCAGGCGGCTTTCAGGACAGGCTTGTCCTTGGTTTTCCTGAATTCCTTGATCAGTTTTGCCGGGATATTCCCGGTATTGCAGAACATAACGGAGGTGGAATCTTTCAGAGAGCCGTACAATTCGTCGTACGAACCTGTGCACTTTTCCAGAGCCTGTTTCAACAATGTATTCTTTACAACGACCAGGGTAATGTCTTTTTCAAAACACTTCCTCCTCAAATCGGAGGTATCCGCTGCGTTGAGCTTAGAAATATCAGCCAGGTAAAAGTGGCTGAAATTATTGATCTGCTCAGTAAGACTGTCTATTATCTGACTTTTTTCTTCTCTTTTCATAATTCAATCTGTCTTCAGGGACTATGAAACTTCAGGCTTTCAACTGTGCCTGTATCAATTCTGATTCCTGGTCTCATCATAAGCCTTGGTATCGATCCTGATACTCGGACTCATTGTACTGGAAAGATAAATACTCCGCAGGTAGGTACCTTTCGCTGCTGCCGGCTTAAGTTTAACTATGGTATTGATAAATTCCCTGGCATTTTCAGTGATCTGATCGGCATTAAATGATGCTTTACCTATCCTGCTGTGTATGATCCCGAATTTATCCACCTTAAAATCAATCTTACCCCTCTTTACTTCTTCCACAGCCTTGCCGATGTCCATGGTTACCGTGCCCGATTTGGGATTGGGCATGAGTCCGCGGGGACCCAGGACCTTACCCAGCTTGCCCACCTGGGCCATCACCGGGGGCATGGTAATGATGACATCTATATCTGTCCAGCCACCCTGTATCTTCTCGATATAGTCTTCCAGTCCCACATGATCCGCTCCGGCTGCTTTCGCTTCTTCAACCTTTTCAGGGGTGCAGAGTACCAGTACCCTGGTCTCTTTCCCTGTGCCATGGGGCAGTGTTACTATCCCCCTGACCATCTGGTTGGCTTTACGCGGATCTACGCCGAGTCGTACATCTATATCTATAGAAGAATCAAATTTCGTTTTTGATACTTCCTTCATAAGACCAGCGGCATCCTTAAGATTGTACGATTTGTCCGGATCAATCTTTTCCAGTGCTTCTTTCCTGTTTTTTGATAATTTAACCATCTCTCCGGTATTTTAAAAATTTGATGGAAATTCACCTAAAACGGTAATGCCCATGCTCCGGGCAGTTCCTGCTACCATCCGCATCGCCGATTCAACGGTGAATGCATTCAGGTCCGGCATCTTGTCTTCAGCTATTACCTTTACCTGATTCCAGGTAACCGAAGCTACCTTATCACGATTGGGTTCTGAGGATCCTTTCTTGGTTTTTGAAGCTTCAAGGAGCTGAACGGTCACCGGCGGGGTCTTGACAACAAAATCAAATGATTTGTCTAAAAAAACCGTAATAATTACCGGCAATATCTTACCCGCCTTCTCCTGTGTACGAGCGTTAAACTGCTTACAAAACTCCATGATATTCACCCCTTTTGCACCCAGTGCGGGTCCGACGGGAGGTGATGGATTAGCAGCTCCGCCCCTGATCTGTAATTTTATTATTCCTGCTACTTCTTTAGCCATATTCGTTTTACCATTTTAAGTTAATAAATCACTGCTCAGCCTTCTTTTTCGACCTGCATAAAACTGAGTTCCAGCGGGGTTTTTCTACCGAAGATCTTCACCATCACTTTCAGTTTCTTTTTCTCTTCATTCACCTCTTCGATAGTCCCGGTAAAACTGTTAAACGGGCCGTCGATAACCTTGACCGTTTCGCCTTCAAAGAATGGAACGCTTATTTCCTCGTCACTGGCTGCCAGCTCGTCAACCTTTCCGAGTATCCTGTGAACCTCACTCATCCTCAGCGGAGTAGGAGTTTCCTCTCCCTTCGATCCCAGGAACCCAATTACGTTTGGCAGGTTGGTAAGTATGTGCGGTATCTCACCTGTAAGTATGGCCTCTATCAGTACATAGCCCGGGAAGAAATTCCGCTCCTTGCTGATTTTCTTTCCCTGGCGTATCTGGTAGACCTTCTCGGTAGGTATCAGTACCTGCGAAACATGATCTTCAAGTTTCAGCCTTGCAACCTCACTTTCGATCATCTGCTTAACCTTCTTCTCCTTGCCGCCGATGGCCCGAAGCACATACCATTTTTTTTCAATCTCTGCCATACCTGACTTTTAATAGAAAAGTCCGTAAATGAATTCCATAATGTTCCGGAAGCTTATATCCATAACAAAAACGATCATTGCAATGATTAAGGAAGCTATCATTACTACGAGTGCGCTGCTTTGTAGTTCTGACCATGTAGGCCAGGATACTTTATGAATCAATTCATTCCAGGATTCCTGTATATATATTTTAAGCTTCATAAAGTCAATAATTTGCACGGGTGGAAAGACTCGAACTTACAACCTTTGGTTTTGGAGACCAGTGCTCTACCAATTGAGCTACACCC
>CAZILN010000074.1:0-1966 GCA_964540005.1 uncultured Bacteroidaceae bacterium
AAGACCCTTATGGCGGTTCATGTTTTTCTCAAAACGGGATTTTAATGCGCTGATTAGTTCTTTATGTTGGTCTGGTGACAAATCCTTTTTATTTCCCATTGTTATAATGTGTTATTATAATTTGCTTACAATGTCTTGCAAGTGGTTATGTGCCATGTCGGGCTGAGCGGTCGTTCAGCCTTGCTGCCAATGTATGACTAAACTTATTGCGGTTTCTTTGATTTGTTAAGATGTTGTTCCGGGCTTTCTGCTGATAACTATCCCTAATTTATCAATTCTTTTTAGAATATCAAGATCAGTTCGTTCAGGACTCCTGTCAATTTTTTTCAGTGAAGTATGATGCAAATGAGATATAGCAGTACCGGTACCTGTTAATCTGCTGGTATTTATTGCTGATTGTTTATTATCTTAGTTAACAGAAAATGTTCCTGTCTTAAAACTTACAGATGGGATGAAATCTGCTTAAAATGAAAAAAATTAACAGAAGACAGATGCTGGCCTCCTCGGGCGGACTCATCGGGGCCTCCATATTTTCAAATCCAGTCTATGGCAACAGCCACATTGGAAAAATTAAAGAGCAGCTGAAAATCATGGTTGTGGGAGCTCATCCGGATGACCCGGAGAGTGGATGTGGCGGAACCATCTGCAAACTGGCAGAAGAGGGCCATGTTGTCGTGGCTGTATATCTGACAAAGGGTGAAGCCGGATTGACTGGGGTAACACACGGGGAAGCGGCCAGGTTGCGTTCAGCGGAAGCTGAGGAAGCGTGCAAGCTGATGAGGGCCCGTCCGGTGTTTTTCGGTCAGATTGATGGGGATACAGTTATCAATAAAAATGAATATGATAAAATGGCTTCCCTGGTCAGGGATGAAAAACCTCATTTAGTATTTACACACTGGCCGGTTGATACACATAGAGATCACCGGGTAACATCCAACCTGGTCTATGATACCTGGGAACGGTTCAGAAGAGATAAGTCATTAGCATTTGACCTGTATTATTATGAAGTAATGAGCGGGCACCAGACCCAGAATTTCCAACCTTCTCATTATATTGATATCACATCTACTGCCGGACTGAAGAAAGAAGCAACCATGAAGCATGCCTGCCAGAATCCTCAAGCCTGGTATGACATTCATGAAAAAATGGCTGAATTCAGGGGCTTCGAGGCTCCATGGGATTGCAGATTCGCCGAGGCATTCGTAAGACAGGGCTTCAGCTCAGTACTGTAGTACAGGATGTACCAAATAAATTTCCGTTTTACCTGCTATGGATTAAAGGTCAAGCAGGTAAGCCTGAATACTCATGAAGCGAGATAAGCTATTCTACCGTAAAAGCGCATACACCCTGCACTACCCTGCCATTTGCTGATATTCCCCGAATCAGGATTTGATAATCGCCTGTCGCTGATGCAGCCCGGAACTGCATGATCGTTGTATCATTAGTATCAAGCTTGAGCCTGTCGATCCATAACAGGGTATTTCGTGTATCCGGGATTCTCTGATTTGTCTGGTTGAATATAATTGGTATTGAATCTGCTCCGCTATCACGAGCTTCCAGCCTTATAATTTCATAACCAGTACCCGGATGATTTTCCGGGTGAAAGGCCTGGTAATCAAAAAAGTAGGATCCTTCGGGCAGATCAATGGCTGCCATATCACCTTCGTATGTAGTCAGGCTAATGATGCCGCCAAACATGGTATTTCCTTTTACGTAAACTTCATTAACAACATCAATCTGTTTGATCTTCGAAGGATCAACAGACAGAAAGGCTTTCTGATCAAAAACCGGTAAGCGGTCTACTAACATCAGGGGCGGCAAACGGTGGATATTGCTGTTCAGGCACTCGAATTTTAAGGACGGTTCTCCCCTTCTGTACTGGACATACACCATGGGAACCAGGTTTTCAAAAACCTCTCTCATGGTGGGAAGCTGGACGTATTCCCCGGTAGTGACAGTTATCTCA
>CAZILN010000075.1:0-3917 GCA_964540005.1 uncultured Bacteroidaceae bacterium
CGGATCATCATCCGGTACAAACAGAGCAAAGTCAGGTTCAAACTCAGATACCCTTATCTCTAAATTTTGCCGTTCCCTTAAAGGAATATAAGGAGGATTGGAAACGATGATATCAGGGGATGAGTATTCGAAAGGCCAATCCTGGGTGAGAATATCATGCTGCAGAAATTGGACATTGAGAGAATACCGGGCTGCATTTTCACGGGCCACTTCTATTGCCTGGGGGGAGATGTCTGTTCCAACAACCAAAGCTCCGGGTAATTCCTTTTTTAATGCCAGGGCGATGCAACCGCTGCCGGATCCTATATCGAAAATTAGCTGACCCTGTCCTGAGCCTGGATCCTGTCCTGAGCCTGAATCCTGTCCTGAGCCTGGATCCTGTCCTGAGCCTGGATCCTGTCCTGAGCCTGGATCCTGTCCTGAGCCTGGATCTTCTATTTTTACGGGATCTTGTCCAGTTGCCGGATCCTGTCTCCCAGCCATATTACCTTTTCTGAGAAATTCAAGTATCCAGAGGACCAGTTCTTCTGTTTCCGGCCTGGGCACAAGTACATCCCGGGTAATTTTGAGTTCAAGATCACAAAATTCGGTATATCCGAGAATTTGCTGAACAGGCTCCCCTTTTTTCAGGCGCTGCAACATTCTGTTTATTTCACTCATATGGCCGGATGAAACAGTTTCTGAGGGATAGAGCATCAATTCATGCCTCTTTTTTGACAATATATTTTCAAGAAGAAGATAACTCAGGCTGTAAATCTCTCTATCAGAATAATTTCCGCTGAGCTCTTTTTTTATATATTCGTAGGCGGATCTGAGCGTTGAGGGTTCGGATTCCATACTTCAAAGGTAAGAAACCGGCACGAATCCGGGATCTTACCCGGTTATAAATAATGAATATTGATCGTTCGGTGGAACCACAAAAATATATGAACAGATGCTTGGAGCTGGCCGCCCGGGGTGCGGGTTATGTAGCGCCGAATCCTATGGTGGGGGCTCTTGTAGTAAATGACAATAAGATTATTGGTGAGGGGTATCATGAAAAATACGGTGGCCCGCATGCAGAAGTAAATGCCATTAATGCTGTCAGTGACCCTTCACTGCTTCCTGATTCAAGCCTTTTTGTCAATCTTGAACCCTGTTCCCATCATGGGAAAACCCCTCCCTGTGTGGATATAATACTTGCCAGGGGTATTAAAAAGATTTTTATTGGTGCCGCAGACAGTAATAAGCTGGTGGCAGGGAAAGGAGTTTCAACATTAAGGGAGAACGGATGCCAGGTGAGTCTTGGAATACTGGAGCAGGAATGCAGGAAATTAAACAGGTTCTATTATACCTATCATGAATTAAAACGTCCCTATGTTATATTAAAGTGGGCCCAGACCGTGGATGGGTATGTAGATCGTTTACGAACCAGTAAGGATGAACAGGAAATTACCTGGATCACCGATCAGGTATCGCGGACCCTGGTACATAAATGGCGCAGTGAGGTTCAGGCCATCATGGCAGGAACCGGCACACTGGTCAGCGACAATCCAAGGCTTACTGTGAGGGACTGGCCCGGCAGGAATCCACTAAGAATTGTTCCCGATCGTAAATCAAGTCTGCCTTCCTCCCTGCATGTTTTCAACGGGGAAACTGAAACCATTGTATTCACTTCGAAGGCCGGTCGGGCTAAGAAAAACCTTGAATTCATCCAGCTATCGTCTGAAACAGCTGAACTTCAGGAGATTCTCGCACATCTTTACGAAAGAGGCATACAGTCCCTGTTTGTCGAAGGAGGCCCTGGCCTGCAGAAGGAGTTCATCAGTAAGGGCCTATGGGATGAAGCCAGGATCTTCACCAGTATGGTAAGTTTTGGCTCCGGAGTCAGGGCCCCGCAACTATCTCACCGCCATGTTGATACTATTATTTTATCAAACAGTAAACTTGATGTATTTTTTAATGCTGATTATCACTAAATTTGGCACGATTTTTTCAATTGTTGCTTAAGATAATTATAGTATAAGGATGACTGGCAATAAGCTATATATGTTTTTAATCGTCTGTATTCTGGTTCTTAACCTGGATATCAGTTTTTTACTTGCCCAGAATCCAAGAAAGCATTATCGTGCAGGTGAAAATTTCCTTGAATATCCAAACTTCAGCGATGCCGTCGATCAATTCAGCTTGGCCATTGAACTGAAACCTGATTTTGGAAGGGCTTACCTGAAGAGGGCCAAGGCATATGAGGGACTGCAAATGCTGGACGAGGCTGCAGCTGATTATGACCGTGCCACTGCTTTTTTCCCAAAGAATCCGGAACTGCTGGTAGGAGCCGGCCGGATGTACCATGGACTGGGGAAATATCAGCCGGCGCTGGATCGCCTGGACAAAGCCCTGGATCTTGATAGGAGCAACATTGCGGCCAGCCAGGAAAAAATTGAGATCCTGATCGAGCTGGAACAATATTCTGAAGCTTTGCATTTGTCTGACCGGGCCTTAATGGTCAGGGAATCAGCACGTAACTATTTCCTGAGGGGACTGATACAGGAAAGACTCGGTAACTTCCCGGAATCAGAAAAAGATTACCTGAAAGCTTACAGGCAGGATGATCAGAATATGGCTCTTCTGCTGGCCCTGACAGAACTGCAACACAGATCAGGGAAAACCGAAGAGGCATTAGTGAATGCAAACATAATACTGGATAATACACCGGGGAACATCCGGGGACTGATTCTTCGCAGCAGACTCTATGCGGATCTGAATGATTTTCCAAACGCAATAAATGATGTGTCCAGCGGGTTACTCCAGGACCAGTCAGATATTGATCTGTATATATTAAGAGCTTCCTATTACAGCGATTTTACACAGTATACCTCCGCCATCAACGACTACTCAAAGGTACTGCTGATTGATCCTGAAAGGGCTGATGTATATTATTCACGGGGACTATTATATGAAGTAGTGGGCAATTATCAGGCAGCTATCAACGATTACAAAAAAATCCTTGAGCTGGCAGGCGATCTCCTTGCATCAGAGGAAGTTGCAGATATGGCGGGCAGCCGCATTTATAACCTGAGAAGGGAAACAGATCCCCCAATGATTATTTTATTAACTCCTCTGCTTAATACTGAAGGATATATTGAGTTGCCGGAAGGATCAGATTCTCTGATGTTACATGGATACATTGATGACGAGAGTGAAATCAGTTCTGTCAGTGTTAATGGTAATGAAATTTCATTTAATGGAAATAAGGAAAGTACCGAATTTCATGTTATGGTGGGCATTACAGATGCGCAGTCGGTCAGGTTTGAGGCTGCAGATATATACGATAATGCAGGCTCGATAGAATTCCCCTTTCTCTTTAACGAGAACAACCCGCCTGAAGTATCCGTGATAGCTCCCTATGCTTCAGATGAGGGCCAGATTTATCTTGACAAACAGGAAGCTGAGATCTTTATTGAAGGGTACATATCAGATGAAAACCTGATCAGCAGTATAAAGATCAACGACATGATGGCCAGTTATATACCGGATGAGGTAAACCCCTCATTTTCTGCAAGTATTAATATTGCCAATCAGAATGAGATTATTATTACTGCAGTGGATATTTATAATAATGAGACTGAAGCGAGGTACCTGATCAACCGGGAGTCAGCCATACTGTCTGAGAATAATCCCATGGGAAAAACATGGGTAGTATTCATAGAGAACTCAGATTACCTGCACTTCATGAGCCTTCAGGGACCTAAAAATGATGTGAGCCTTATGAAGGCTGCTCTCTCCAGGTACCAGATCCACAGCATAATTCAAAGGAAGGATCTTAGTAAAAATGAAATGGAGCGGTTTTTCTCCATTGAACTCAGGGACATGGTAAAAAGTAACCGGGTGAATTCTCTGATAATCTGGTTTGCAGGGCACGGGGAATTTCTTAATGA
>CAZILN010000076.1:0-15579 GCA_964540005.1 uncultured Bacteroidaceae bacterium
GTGCGTGTCCTGACAGCCATACACCAGAAACATTCCAATAAAGGACTGGCCGAACTGTTTCAGAAGAATATTGAGCTGGTAGGCATGCCTGAATGGACCGATGAGGAGCAGGAATATGCAAAGGCTATGCAGAAAGTACTGGACAAGGAGGAAAAGGGCATGCCGGAGAAGGTGGATACCCTGAAGGCCCCCTCCGGAGCCTTTGTCGGAGGAGGATCAACGGATGTGGGAGAGGTATCACTGAACACCCCAACGGCTACCATAGTCTTTCCCGGCGCTGTTCCGGGAGCCATTTTTCATCACTGGTCCGTCGTAGCCGGTAATTATGGTTCACTGGCCTGGAAAGGCCTGAATGCAGGGGCTAAAGCCATGGCTGCCTCGGCCATTGACCTGCTGACGCTTCCCGATGAGCTGGCTAAAATACGGGCTGAGTTTGAAGAATACTCAGAGGAACATCCCTACAAACCTTTCCTCCCGGAAGATGCCGTTCCTCCCCTGGACCTGAACAAGGAGCTGATGGAAAAATGGAGGTACATCATGGAGGACCATTATAAGGAGTATTGATCCATACCTGATTGATAATTATTCCACCCCGAAAGGAGAAAAATAAACGTCTGCAGGAGTGTCAGTTCACTCCGGGATAGGTTTTAAGAACAAGCGAAAGCATATCCCGGCCGGTCTCAATCAGACTGGAGCGCCAGGCAGGGGAAGAAGGATAATACAATTCCCGGTGAATTTCTTTAATCTTTTCTTCATGCTTTTTATTCTTATATCCGTACTGGACCCCCTGGTTTTCAATGATTATTCTCTGGATGGATTTCAGTGATCCGAATGTTTTCTGGCTGTCAAATGTCCCCCATTCAAATACCATGTACAGGTACTGGGCGCCCGGATTCATCCTGCCCATAAAATCAGCTGCAAAGCCTCCTGAAATAGTATAAAAGTCATCCGAATCACCCCAGTCTATATGCTTTCCTTCAAAAACCGATTCTGTTTTGGCCTTGATCTCAGGGTCACTTACAGGGTTAGGGAAGAGGTGCAGCACCCTTCTTGCTCCATAGGCGGTATGCAGGTCTATCTCCAGTATGGTTTCATAGGGTTCAAACAGCGGGGGGAGTATCCTGGCCAGGGAATCTATCTGAGGTTCGAAGTCCAGTCCCCCGAAATACAATCCTTCAGGGTATTCATACTGGCCCAGCAGGATGGCCTGCCGCAGCACACTCATAGATGCTCTGAGCATTTCTTTGATAGCTATAAGGTGGAAAAGCTGGTGCCTGAGACTGTATACCGATGCCCTGCCTGCCGGATTTACAAGATTATATAACTCAGTATATCCCGGGTTCTTCTTTTCAAAAAGTGAGGGGTCGGTTTCAGATCCCCGGTTCAGGTCAACATTATTTTCCGTAACCCTTCGTCCATATTTAAGACCGTATGGATTGATAGCATGTATCAGCAGTACTCCCATATCCTCTATAACTCCGGGTGTGAGTAGTTCCTTCATAAACATCTGTTGGACGGCACTGCCCGAGAAACCCTCTATTCCGTGAATGCCGGATGAGAGAACCAGCAGTTTACCGGTATCCATCAGGGGAGGTATGTACAGGAAATCAATGAAAAGTCCATCGTCGGTTATGCTTGGCACCTGTATATTGAACAATTCTGCCTGTTCATATTGTGTGGCCAGGTGGTTTGCTGCAACAAGAAAAGATTCCCTGCAGTCATCATAGCTTTCCTTGCAATAGGCCAGGTTGCTCTCGTTTACAGGTACTCCCTTGTCACCCGGTGAAAAAGTGGCAAAATAAATATAGGAACCCAGTATTACACCTGCAATTAATCCCAGCAGGGTGTACAGTACAATCTTGAGAATCTTTTTAATAAGTTTCATTACATGGCTTATTGGTACTTGGTATATAAAATTAGGTAATATTAGTATACCATGCCTTATTAATACGGGCCAACATTAATCCTGCAATAGATTTTTTCTTAAGTTTATTAGCCGAATCTCGATTACAATCCCGCTTTTATGAAGAACTACAGCAAGTTAATTTAGTGAATGAAATGTTGCCATAGAATAAACAGATTAACCAGACAATTTTCTGAAATATAAATTATTATTACCATGTTTATCATCCGTAAGTACTCATTAGCAGTAGTTTTTTGTGTAATAACCATGCTTTGCTGGGGCTCCTGGGCCAATACCCAGAAAATGGCCGAACTGACCTGGCGATTCGAATTGTTTTATTGGGATTATGTGATTGGTATCGTCTTGTTGTCACTGTTGTTTGCTTTGACACTTGGCAGTTCCGGAAAGGATGGCCGTTCCTTTTCAAAGGATCTGAAACAGGCAAAAACATCCAGTTTCCGGGATGCCATAATAGGAGGTTTCATATTTAACGCCGCCAATATCCTGCTGGTAGCAGCCATTGCCGTTGCCGGTATGTCTGTTGCCTTCCCTGTTGGGATCGGTATAGCGCTTGTTCTGGGTGTGATAGTTAACTATATAGCCACCCCAAAGGGCAACCCTGTGGTCCTCTTTATAGGAATTGCCCTGATCACTGCAGCCATCATTTTTGACGCCTCTGCCTACAGCAGGTTGTCCGCCGAAACCCAATCGGTCACCTGGCTGGGGATCTTTCTGTCTGTTTCGGCAGGTATACTGATGTCTTTTTTCTATCGTTTCGTGGCGCGATCCATGTCGACGAATTTTGAACATCCCGATACCGGTAAATTCACGCCCTATACTGCTGTATTCATTTTTACACTGGGAATACTGCTCAGTAATTTTATTTTTAATACCATTATCATGAAGGTACCGGTAGAAGGCAACCCGGTATCCATTTCACAATATTTTGAGGGCAGTCTCTCCACTCATCTGACAGGGGTCCTGGGGGGTATTATCTGGTGTATCGGCATGTCTTTCAGTATTATAGCAGCCGGCCAGGCAGGATATGCCATTTCTTACGGACTCGGTCAGGGAGCAACCCTGGTAGCAGCACTCTGGGGTGTTTTCATCTGGAAGGAATTCATACAGGCCCCGGCAGGTACCAATAATATCCTTATCCTCATGTTCTGCAGTTTTGTTATAGGATTATCCCTGGTAGTGTATGCCGGAGTGAAGAGTGCCGGTCCTGAAACGGAATAGGTTTACCGTTCTCCATCCGGCCTGTAATTAATGATTGAGCATAGATTACAGTTTGAAATTTTTATGCACATTTTATTAATGATTTGTTAACATTCCAAAGGTTTGACATTTGATTTATAAATATTAATAAATATATTTGCTGCAAAAAATAAGAAGCCGTTCTTATGAAAAAGTAAGAGCGGCTTTTTTATGAACCGGCTGAGCACAGAAAAGCAGAATGAATACATACAGGCAGAAAAGAGGCTTATATGATCCCGATTTTGAACATGATAATTGCGGGATAGGTTTTGTGACCCATATCAAGGGAAAGAAATTCCACGACATCATTCAGATGGGAATTGATGTACTCGAGAATATGGCTCACCGGGGAGCAGAAGGAGCGGACAGTAAAACCGGTGACGGGGCAGGGATACTGATCCAGATCCCAAGGGATTTTCTGCTGATACTGGGATATAACCTACCTTCTGAAGGACAATTTGGTACCGGCATTATTTTTCTTCCCAGGCATTCAGGGGATGCAGAAGCCTGCCTGAAGATCTTTGAAAAGCACCTTGGAAATGAAGGCATAGATCTGATCGGATACAGGGAGGTGCCGAGGGATCCGGATGTGCTGGGTGAGATCTCCCGTGCTGCAGAACCCGGGATGACACAGGTTATGGTCGGTGCAGAACTCGAACAGATCGAGCTCGAGCGAAAGCTGTATATAGTCAGGAAACTAACCGAAAATGAGATCCTGAGATCTGATATTAATGAAAAGAAACTGTTCTACATACCCTCATTATCCACCCGCATCCTGGTCTACAAAGGCATGCTTACTTCGGAGCAGCTCGGTCAGTATTATCTCGATTTGAAGGATGAAAGACTGAAATCTGCTATTGCACTGGTACATTCCAGGTTCAGTACCAATACTTTTCCATCCTGGGATCTGGCCCAGCCATTTCGCCTGCTGGCTCACAACGGTGAGATAAATACAATAAAAGGCAATCGCTTCTGGATGGAGGCAAGGGAATCCATCCTGCAATCCCATTACCTTGGGGACGACCTGACACGCTTATTCCCATTGATTGAACCTGACAGGTCCGATTCTGCCAGCCTTGATAACATCCTGGAATTCATGTATCTGACCGGCAAATCACTTCCTCATGCCGTTGCAGTACTCGTACCGGAATCCTGGAACCTGAAAAATCCCATATCGGAGGATCTCAGGGCATTTTATGAGTATCATGCCAATTTCCTTGAACCCTGGGACGGACCGGCCTCCTTCATTTTCTCGGATGGACGGTATATAGGTGGCACACTGGACCGTAACGGATTAAGACCCTCAAGGTATATCATTACAAGCAATGACTTAATGGTCATGGGTTCAGAGGTAGGTGTAAAATATTTTCCTCCGGCCGAGATTGTTGAGAAGGGCAGGCTTAAACCCGGTAAAATGTTGCTGGTTGACACCAAAGAAGGCAAGATACAGTATGATTCTGAGCTGAAAGAAAGCCTGGCCATGCATAATCCATACAGGCAATGGCTTTTGCAGACACAGGTGAACCTGGAAGATATTCAGTCGGGACAGAAAGTCTCTCCTGATCTTGGCGAAGAACACAGCTGTTATCTGCAGACATTCGGATACAGCAGGGAAGATATTGATATGATCATCACTCCCATGGCCGAAAAAGGGAAAGAACCGGTCGGGTCAATGGGGAATGATACCCCACTGGCAGTTTTATCGACAAAACCACAGCGACTTTTCAATTATTTCAGGCAATTATTTGCCCAGGTAACCAACCCGGCTATCGACCCTATCAGGGAGGAGCTGGTAATGAGTCTCACGGGGTATATCGGTTCACTGCAGCATAACCTCCTGCATGAGGGTCCGGAGCACAGCAAAATGATCAAGCTGAAATCCCCGGTAGTTAACAATACATATTTTCAGGTAATAAAGAATCTGCGGTACAAAGGCTTTGCCCATGTGATTCTTCCCATGCATTTTGAAGTTTCAGAAGGGGAAGATGGCCTGGAATCTGCTGTTGACCGTTTGTGCGGGGCTGCAGAATCAGCGGTTGATGAAGGAAAAAATTACATCATACTCAGCGACAGGGGCATCTCAAAGGATAAGGCACCTGTTCCGGTCCTTCTTGCCGTCAGCGCCATACATCACCACCTGATTGACAGGCGAAAGCGCTGGCAGATTGATCTGATCGTAGAAACCGGTGAGGCAAGGGAGGTCCATCATTTTGCATTGTTGTTCGGGTATGGAGCCAGCGTTATAAATCCTTACATGGCACTGGCCATTATTGAGCGCCTGGTTAAAGAAAAAATCATCCAGGTCGATTTCAGGAGGGCAGAAGAGAATTATCTGAAAGCAATCAATAAGGGTCTGTTAAAGATCCTTTCAAAAATGGGTATTTCCACACTGAGGTCCTACCGTTCTGCTCAGATATTTGAAGCCCTGGGGATCAATGAAGAGCTTATTAATAAACATTTCAGGGGCACCCCGTCAAGGATAGGCGGATTGGGAATGAAGGAGATTGCCAGGGAAGTGCTGATCCCTCATCACGAAGCAATCAGGAACATGTCCTGCCGCCAGCACGTAGTACCCAGTACAGGAGTATATCATTACCGGGTTATGGGTGAACACCATGCCTGGAACCCGGGAACAATCTCTCTTCTTCAGGAGGCCGTGAGGAATAATAATTATGAGACTTATAAGAAATTCAGAGGGCTGGTCCTCAAGGAGAATCAAACACCTGCATTCATTAGGGGACTGTTCCGTCTGAAGAGAAATCCCATACCCCTGGATGAGGTTGAACCTGCGGAGCATATTTTCAGGCGTTTTGTTACCGGTGCCATGTCTTATGGATCCATAAGCAGGGAAGCACATGAAGCGCTGGCCATAGCAATGAACAGGATAGGGGGGCGCAGTAACACGGGCGAGGGAGGTGAGGATCCTGACCGGTTTAAACCCCGTCCTGATGGGACCAGCGCAAGAAGTGCCATCAAACAGATAGCTTCCGGACGCTTTGGTGTTACCAATTACTACCTGGTCAATGCTGATGAGATCCAGATAAAAATTGCCCAGGGTGCCAAGCCTGGGGAGGGCGGACAGCTGCCCGGACACAAGGTTAATAAGATCATTGCACGCACCCGTTACTCAATACCGGGCATTACCCTGATATCCCCGCCGCCGCATCATGATATATATTCCATTGAGGACCTGGCCCAACTGATATTTGATCTGAAAAACGTAAATCCCCGGGCAAAGGTCAGCGTCAAACTGGTATCTGCCACAGGAGTGGGCACGATAGCTGCCGGAGTAGCAAAGGCTGGTGCTGACATTATCACCATCAGCGGAGGAGAAGGTGGTACGGGCGCCAGTCCGAGCAGCTCAATAAAGCATGCGGGACTGCCTTGGGAAATAGGGCTTTCGGAAACCCAGCAGGTACTGGTCATGAATAATCTCCGCAGGAATGTAATACTGCAAACTGACGGACAGTTGAAAACAGGTATGGATGTCATAATTGCTGGATTGCTGGGAGCTGAAGAAGTTGGCCTTGCCACCTCTGCCCTAATCAGCCTGGGATGCATTATGATGAGGAAATGTCACCTGAATACCTGTCCGGTCGGCGTGGCAACCCAGGATGAAGAACTGCGGAAAAAGTTTTCAGGAAAACCGGATTACCTGGTTAACTACTTCACCTTTCTTGCCCGGGAGGTCAGGGAGCTCCTGGCAGAACTGGGCTTCAGGAAATTCGAAGATATTATCGGCCATCCGGAGTTACTGTCAGCGGATGATAAACCCCTGCACTGGAAGGCAGCTACCCTTGATGTTGCCAACATTCTTGCGGTTCCGAAAGAGGCTTCACGATTTGACAGAAGATTTACTCACCCGCAAAGATCCCGTCTTGATAATATCCTGGATCGGACCATACTTGAGCAGATTGGTGATGGCCTTCAGAATAAACACCCTGTCAGCCTGGAATATGAGATTAAAAATACCGACCGTACCACGGGAGCTTTCCTGTCAGGTACCATTTCAGGCATGCACGGGAGTGAAGGATTGCCGGAAGATACGGTGAATCTTACTTTCAGGGGTTCGGCCGGACAAAGCTTCGGGGCTTTCCTGGTAAGGGGAGTCAGCATGCGCCTTGAGGGTGATGCCAATGATTACCTGGGCAAGGGTTTGTCGGGAGGTAAAATTATCGTGGTTCCACCGGCCGGAACTGTATTTGAACCGGAAAATAATGTCATCATAGGGAACACGGTCCTTTACGGGGCAACCAGTGGTGAGGTCTATGTCAATGGCATTGCAGGGGAGAGATTCTGCGTGAGGAACAGCGGAGCCATTGCTGTTGTTGAAGGTACCGGCGATCATTGTTGTGAGTACATGACGGGTGGCCGGACTGTAGTACTGGGTAAGACAGGAAGGAACTTTGCAGCAGGGATGAGCGGTGGTATAGCATATGTCCTTGACGAACAGTGTAATTTTGATTATTACTGTAACATGGGAACGGTGGAGCTTTCACTTGTAGAAGAGAAGCAGGATATGACAGAGCTGGAGGAACTGGTCCGGAAACATTATGAGCATACTCGCAGCCCGCTGGCAAAATTGATACTGGACCAGTGGGATGATTATTTGCATAAGTTTTTAAAGATCATTCCATATGAATATAAAAAGGTCATGGAAGAAGAGAAACTGAGATTACTGCAGCAAAAAATTGATGAAATGGAGACTGATGTCGAATTCCAGGGTTCCAATTTTGTTTGATAGAATCAGGAAAAGAAGACGGATATGGGAGACCCGAAAGGTTTTATGAAAATAGCACGGAAGGAAGCAGGTAACCGGCCGGTCAGGGACCGGATCCTTGATTTTGGTGAAGTTGAGCAGACCCTGAATACAGAAGACCGGAAATTGCAGGCGACACGGTGTATGGATTGTGGCATACCATTTTGTCATTGGGCCTGTCCCGTTATCAATATTATTCCCGAATGGCAGGAACTTCTTCATAAAGGTGAATGGAAGAAGGCTATCGATCTGTTGCATTCAACCAATAATTTTCCTGAATTTACGGGCCGTATTTGTCCGGCCCCCTGTGAGGATGCCTGTGTGCTCACCCTGCATGAAGCACCTGTAACCATCAGGGAAAATGAGGCAGCCATTGTCGAGATGGCTTTCAGGGAAGGATATATCAGGCCTGTCCCTCCGGTCTTGCGCAGTGATAAAAAAGTAGCAGTGATTGGTTCAGGTCCGGCTGGTCTCGCCTGTGCCGACCAGATGAACAAAATGGGTCATTCTGTTGTTCTTTTCGAGAAGGAAGATGCTGCCGGGGGACTTCTCAGGTATGGTATACCGGATTTTAAACTGAACAAACAGGTTATTGACAGGCGCCTGGATATATTGGTACAGGAGGGCATTACAATTCAGACCAACATTGAAGTTGGCCGGGATATAAGTATTTCAGAGCTTGTCAATCAGTATGATGCCGTCTGCATATCAATAGGAGCAGAAGAACCACGGGATCTCAGGATTGAAGGAAGGGACCTCGAAGGGATACATTTTGCTATGGAATTTCTGAAACAACAGAACAAGCTGAACCGTGGTCTTGAAATTCCTTATGATTATCATATTTCTGCGAAGGATAAGAATGTCGTGGTTATTGGCGGCGGGGATACAGGTTCGGATTGTGTCGGTACTTCGATACGGCAGGGGGCTGCTTCTGTGAGCCAGTTTGAAATCCTGCCCATGCCGCTCAAGGTCAACGGGAAAGTAAACCCGAACTGGCCCAATTATCCCGGGACCCTGAAGACCTCCTCCAGCCATGAGGAAGGATGTGAGAGGCGCTGGTCAGTTTCCACCACCCGCTTTTTCGGGGAGAAGAGGCTGGTAACCGGACTGGAACTGTGCCAGGTTGAATGGAAAAAGGATGATCAGGGACGAATGGAAATGCAGGAAGTACCCGAAACACTGGAAATAATTAAGGCTGATCTGATATTACTGGCTACAGGTTTCGTTCATCCGGTACATTCAGGGATGATTTCCGACCTGAAGCTTGATTTGGATAACAGGGGCAACATTGTCACCGGTAATGACTTCCGGACAAACCATCCTAAGGTATTTGCAGCAGGAGATGCCAGGGTCGGGGCCAGCCTGGTAGTAAAAGCTATCTATTCCGGCCGTCAGGCGGCAGAACATATCGATAATTTTCTGAGTAAAACCTGAATCCGGAACGATTTGAATCCCGCTCGCACATTCTCCGTAGCTCTGCTGCGGAGTAAGCGAGCACAAATAAAATAATAAATGGATCGAAGATTCCTCGGAGCTTGCTCCGAGGAGCTTCAATATCCATTATTGCGACTGTATTACCCGAATCTGATCAGGTTCAGTTAATGTACTATTTCCCTTCCCGCGAAAATATACTTCAAATGACTGGCAATCAATTCCTCCCGGAAGCTAGAGTATGTGATTATTTATCATAAATAATTGGAAATGATCCTGAATTAATGTACCTTTTATAATCTTTAATTAATTTTAATATTAATTACTAACTTTCATACTGTAAACCAAAAATATTAAAAATGGAACTAAAAGATTATATCAAGTTTGCCAATGATCATCCAGTGTGTTATATAGCGACAACAGATGGTGACCAGCCAAGGATCCGGGCAGTTCTGATGTGGTATGCTGATGAAACCGGGTTCTATTTTGAAACACTGTCCCCAAAAGACATGAGCGAACAATTGCACCAGAATCCCAAGGTGGAAATATGCTATTATAACAATCCTGAAGTACTGGACCATGCAAGGTCCATGAGATTAACCGGTGAAATTGAATTCATGAACGATCCCGAATTGTTTGAGAAAGCTTATGAGGCCAGAAAATTTTTGGAAGATATTGTTGGTGAATCAATCAGACCTTACCTGGAAATCTTCAGGGTTTGTTCTGGAGATCTTCATTTCTGGACTATGGCCGATGTGATGAAGGAAAAAACATTAGAGCATTTGAAATTCTGAGATAAAGAATCCCAAAATCCTTTCATACTATGCAGGTTAAACAGGAGAGTGAAGAATTCTATCGCTTTAACATCGGTCAGTTTAACTGCATTTCCGTAAGTGACGGCAGTTATGAATATGCGCTAAAAGGTTTGTTCCCGGGCATGTCGGAAGATCAGCTGGAAGGACTGATCAGGGATTTCAACCTGCCTGGCGAAAAGATCAGTACACCATATACATTTTTATTTGTCGATACGGGTAACAACAAAATACTGGTGGATATGGGAGCCGGCAAACTGGGTCCGGATACAGGCAAACTGCTACAGAACCTGAAATCGGCAGGTATCCGAGGAGAAGACATCGATACAATCTTTATTACTCATGCGCATCCCGATCATATCGGGGGTACGCTGAATGAGGAAGGTCAGCCTAATTACCCCGATGCAAGATATATTATCTGGAAGGAGGAGTGGGATTTCTGGTTTTCCGCCCAAGCCTTCCAGGAAGTTACCAACCATTATGCTCAAATCCTGCCCGTTGAGATTTTTATGAAAGCGGCACGGGGACAGCTCGGACCCCTGAAAGACCGCATTGAATTCCTGTCAGAGGAAAAGGAAGTATTTCCGGGTGTACAGGTTCATCCTGTCGTCGGGCATACACCAGGCCACATGGTGGTATCCTTTGTTTCCCAAGGAGAACAACTGGTTTTCATCGGGGATGCCGTCGTTTTCCCCTTTCTCCTGGAGCGTCCGGAGATACTCCCCGCCTATGATATCATGCCTGATGTGGCTGTTGAGAGCAGGAGGAAACTCTGTGACCGGCTGGCAGAAAGAAATGCCCTGGTACTTGCCCAGCATTTTCCACCTTTCCCAAGCCTGGGCCATATCAGAAAGCATGGTAATGGCTGGCGGTGGGATCCGGTGAAATTGTAAGTTGTCTGCAGGAAGATCTACTGAATTGGATTGCGGGGAAGTATCTGTTGTCTCAGGTCTGTTCTGTTATAAAGTTGCAGGAATCTCGGATCGGAGCGAAGAAAATCAAATCCTGACAGGCCTAAAAGATGCGGCGTCCTGATTGAATGCATATCAACGGTTTGTTTGAGCAATTCCAGTGTTCGTTCTTTATCGCCGAGGGCTGCATAAAAAATTGCGAGGAAAGCAGGTCTGTTATGTATGCGTGGATCAAGCGATACCCCTTCGTCAATCAACCATTGCAGAAATCCTGTTATTCCCGAGTTTGTATAGATGTCCCGTACCAGGGGGCTATATTGTTCTGTATGAGGATGAATGGATAGCATCTGCTGGTACTCCTTCACCGTTTCTTCGTGCTTTTCTTGTTGCAGATAACTGACAGATGACCAGAAACTGGCAGGAAAGAAATTATGGTCTATCAACAGAACCTTGTGGAATTGCTTCACCGCATCATCATACTGGCCGGCTGCCATCAGGATGTAACCTCTCGCAAAGGAATAGATCATGGAAAAAGGATCCAGGTGGATGGCCCTGTCAATATGCTCGATGGCCTCGTTGAAATAACCCATGGGCATCCGGCTTAATGCATACCACTGGTGAATCTTCGGATGATTCGGATTCATGCTGAAAGCTCTCATGAAATTCTCATAAGCTTCTTTCCACTTCCATTCATAAAAGGCATTGATATAGGCAAGCGAGGCGTAAGCTTCCGCCAGTTTGTTGTCGATCTCAAGAGATTTCAGAATGATTTGTTTTGCCTTTGGACAGGCTTCTTTCGGCAGGAGATACCCCCAGTCAGCCTGGATAAGATAGGCATCGGCCAGTCCACAGTAGGCAAGGGCATATTCAGGATCCTCCGTTATTGATTGTTCAAAATATCCAATGCTTATTTCCATTTCTTCTTTCGTCCTTTTATGCCATTGATACCGGCCTTTCAGGTAGAGCTGATATGCCTTCAGGTTCAGTGTCTGGTTTTTAAGGACCTGCTGCTTCTCCTCTTCGAAGAGCTGCACTTTCAGCTTTCTCACAATGGCCATTGATATTTCATCCTGGATCTCAAAAATATCTTCCATTTCCCTGTCATATTTTTCAGACCATAAATGAGCACTATCGAATACGCTGATGAGCTGAGCGGTTATCCTGAGTTTGTTGCCCGCTTTGCGGACGCTTCCTTCAAGCAGTGTTTTTACATTCAGTTCCCTCCCGATATCACGAACGTCTTCATATTTATCCTTGAAGGCAAAGGAAGTGGTACGTGCAATTACCTTAAGGCTTTCGATATGGGTCATGGCGTTGATGATCTCTTCGGTGATCCCCTCGCAGAAATAATCCTGTTCTTTATCGGGACTCATATTCCTGAAAGGGAGTACTACAATTGAATTTTCCTGATCCTCGGGGATAAGCGATTTGTGTTCTGCTTCCGATAGTGATTTGTCCATGGTTTTCTTTTCGGCCGGGACAGTATGAATATTCTTATACAGCAGATACCAGTCAAAGACGGTAAAGAGGCTGAGAAGGGCATTTCTTACCTGGTGCGGACTGAATTCCTTGGGATGAACCCCGTAAGTAGACAGGCTGTTCAGGTTCAGCATGGCCGTGCTGACATGAGAGGGTACGATCTCTTCTTTGTTCAGCTTGTCAATTAGTCCTTTAAGAGGTTCGGTTTTTCTTGGTCTATGTAACTGGTTCTCACACAGGTCAGTAACCATAATCTCGAGGCAGCGTCGCGCATAAAGAAGTACCACATTCCTATCCTCGGAACCGATTAATAGTTTGAGTTCTCCTGCAAGATCAGGCACCGGCTGTTGCAACCGGTAGTAGTAATTCCTAAGTTCCTTTATTTCACCTGACCAGGATTTCACTGTCCATTTAATGATTATATAAAGTTAATTAACACGCTGTTAAATCCAATATCTATAGATGGTTCGTTCATATATTCAATGGCAGAATTAAGAGGCAGCAAAGAAGGCTGCAGGAAGGCAATATTACTGCTGTTCATCATATAATCATGAAAAAATGGAAGTAAACATTGCGAAATAATAAATAATTGTTATTTTAGCGATGCTTAAAGTTACAAATTATGATTAACAATACTCATACAACAATCTGGTGCTGGCGTTGGGCTTGGCGTGGCCTCTCCAGGTAGTTGTATGCAATGTGTGAGTATTTGTTAATAAAACATATTACAAAGAAATCAAGGGCATGTTGTTTACAACGTGCCCTTTTTTTATTCAGTTGTTAAACCTTAAAATGATAGATTATGAGTAGAAAATTCAAAGTGTTCCTCTCAGAGGATGAAATGCCACGGCAATGGTACAACCTGGCCGTGGATCTGCCCAGTCCCCCACAACCCTATCTGGGACCGGATGGTAAGCCGGTGACACCGGATATGCTGGCGCCCGTGTTTCCAATGAACCTGATCGAACAGGAAGTCAGCCAGGAACGGTGGATAGACATACCTGAAGGTGTTCTCGAACTACTTTATCGGTGGAGGCCCACCCCCCTTCACAGGGCTTATCACCTGGAAAAAGCCCTCGGGACCCCGGCAAAGATCTATTATAAGAATGAGAGCCTGTCCCCGGCCGGGAGCCATAAACCCAATACTGCTGTTGCACAGGCATGGTATAACAAGGAATTTGGTATTAAAAGGCTAACTACCGAGACCGGGGCCGGACAATGGGGGAGTGCCCTGGCATTTGCATGCTCTTTACTTGGACTTGAGTGTAAGGTGTTTATGGTCCGGGTAAGTTTCGACCAGAAACCCTTCCGTAAGATGCTCATGAATACATACGGCGCTAACTGTGTGGCCAGTCCGAGTAATGAGACAAAAGCGGGCCGGGACATACTGGCTAAATATCCCGACACTCCGGGCAGCCTTGGGATTGCTATCTCCGAGGCCATAGAAGCTGCTGTAACAGACGAATCAGGCCAGACGAGGTATTCGCTTGGGAGTGTCCTGAACCATGTAATGCTGCATCAGACTATAATCGGGCAGGAGGTTAAAAAGCAGCTTGAAATATTTGGCGAAAAAACGCCTGATGTGGTGATAGGATGTTGTGGCGGCGGCAGTAATTTCGCCGGTCTTGCATTTCCCTTTGTATATGATAAGATCAATGGGGCCGATATAGATATCATACCGGTTGAACCCGCTTCCTGTCCTACACTGACGCGTGCACCCTACCTTTATGACCATGGTGATGTGGCCTGTATGACACCCTTATTACCCATGTATACGCTGGGACATACCTTTATACCTCCTCCTATACATGCAGGCGGATTAAGGTATCATGGAATGTCACCCCTGGTTAGCCAGGCTGCCGTCTCGGGATTGTTGAATCCCAGGTCCATCCAACAGCTTGAATGCTACGAATCAGCTATTTTATTTGCCAAAACAGAAGGGATTGTAGTGGCCCCTGAAACCAGTCATGCCGTTGCAGCTACTATCCAGGAGGCTAAAAAAGCAAAGGAAGAGGGCAAAGAGAAGGTGATACTTTTCAACCTGAGCGGTCATGGACTGATGGACCTGTTGGGTTATGAGAAATTCATTAACGGGCAACTGAAGGATCATGCACTGCCGCAGGAAGAAATCGACAAATACCTGGCTCCCCTGGAAGGATTTCCCAAACCGGTGATTTAGTTATAGAGTGGTTAAATTAATCTCAGTTCTTTCTAAATCATTCAGAAGGGGTATCTGGTAATAGAATACTTGGGAAACATCTAGCAAACAAGATATACTAACCGGCTACCCCTTATTTCTTAAAATGAAATACCAAATACCAGGTGTATCCCTTTTGCCTGGGGATTGGTAATGAGTGAGGCTGAGACAGGGATGGAATATTTGTCGGTAACCGCTATACTTTTACTGCTTCCTATTCCCAGGTTTACAATTCCGAATACATCATCATCTCCGGGATCCTCAATAGTATATAAACCATTTCCTGCACCCAGGAAAACATCAAATACAGACAGGGAATAAGCCAATTCAAAGTATAATGACTTATCCGGATCATTAACAAGATTCACTCCGGCCATTATAGATAATGGAAGCTTTCCGGGACCGTTGAAATTTATCATACCCTCGATAACATGCTGATAGTCAGCACTATAATTAAAGTAATCATAATTTGCTGTCTCATTAGGAAAAAAATAATCTGTCAGGACAACCGATAACACGTCTTTGATGGTATAAGAAGCATACACATCCATTTCCTGTACACCGGCGGAGTTAGTGGTATAGGCACCCCAGGCACCGATAGCAACATCTCCGGAAGCCAGCTCAATATATGGCTGGATACTGGGGGATGCACCATAATCCAGTCCCCTCCAGACATATCTGCTCATAACATCAGCACCCATATCAACTAATGACTGTTCATCCTGGGCAAAAACAGATAAGTTAGTCAGGCTAAGGCTTATCAGAAGTAAGCTCGAAAAGTATTGCAAGCGTTTCATGTGCATATAAAAATATAGGCTTGTGATAATAAT
>CAZILN010000077.1:0-6973 GCA_964540005.1 uncultured Bacteroidaceae bacterium
AAAGCACTGATTCTGTCCGTGTAACACTGGTCCCTCTTCCTGTTATTCGTATCAGTGCCAGTGAGAATCCCCTGCCCCATGGCAACAGCAGCCAGCTGACTGCAACGGGTGCCCAGAATTATACATGGTCCCCGTCCGACAATCTGAGCGCTGTTTCAGGCCCCGTAGTCTCCGCCGATCCGGATACCAGCATTACATATTATGTTACAGCTACTGATGAGTATGGATGTGAAGCCTTTGACAGCATCCGCTTATACGTACTCTGCAATCCCTGTACAACAGAAAAATACCTGCTGGATACAGAAGGAACCTTTAGTCATGGTTGCACCAACCGTTCATATCATAATAATGCTAACTGTTCCTGGATTATTTACCCCACAGGTGTTCAGGAACTATTCCTTAGCTTTGAAAAGGATGATTTTGATCTTCGCCAGGGTGATACATTATGGATTTATGACGGTTCCGGATTGGATCCCCAAAATTTGATAGGTAAATACAGCAACGGATTATTGCCTCCCGATACCATTCACAGGTTCCACTCATCCATGTATATTGAATTCAGTTCGGATGATACGATTACAGGAGATGGATTCCAGGCAAGCTACTGGAGCGATCTGACTCCCGGCTTCGACAGCTATGAAGCAGATAATGAGTTGAAAATCTATCCTAACCCCTTTACCCATTCTACCTTTATCGAATTCCCGAATCAGGAGTTCGAACCATTTAAACTGATCCTGACAGATATCTCAGGAAAGATACACAGGATCACAGGTGATATTACAGAATCAAAATATGAACTGCACCGTGGAAATCTGGAAAAGGGTATATATTTTGTTGAATTGCTTGGGACCAAGGTGTTCAGGGGGATTGTGGTTATTGAATAAAAAAAGGTCCCAAGGGCATATATAAAACAGTCCTGCTTGAGTAAATCCCTGACCTATGTACTGGTAAGTTCCTCCTTATTTAATAAGAAGTATTCGGGATTGCATACCCTTACGGTATCACTCAAAAAATAGGAATTCTTTACAGGTGCAATGACAATGCATGATTCCGGGTTGACATCCTCGAGTGCCTTCCAGAATTCCTTTGTAATTCCGGGGGAAGGTGACACCTTGAATTCAAATGCAAGTATACGATTGCCTTTTTTCAGAATCAGATCAATTTCCGATCCTTTAGCAGTCCGGTAAAACATCGGATCCCATCCAGACATTTGTGATATTATGGTCTCCATCATGAAACCTTCCCATGAGGCGCCCAGTACCGGGTGTATAAACAGCTCCTCATAGCTGTGTACGGATAACAAAGCATGCAGGATACCCGTATCCCTGAAATAGATCTTCGGGGATTTAACCAGTCTCTTTTTAACATTAGCTTCAAATGGTTCCAGTACCCTTATCATAAAGGTATGTGCCAGAAGATCAATATAACTTCCCACAGTTGTGTGTGACAGTCCAAGTGAATCGCCCAATTTTGATTTATTCAGGATCTGAGCGTGTACATGCGACAGCATTCTCCAGAACCTGTGCATCGTCTCAGCAGAAAGATTAAAACCCAGTTGTGGAATATCCCTTTCCAGATAAGTCCGAATGAAACTGTTCAGCCATTCAAATGCCAATTCATCATTCCCGGCAAGGTATGCCCTCGGGAATCCCCCCCTGAGCCAATGCTGTTTATTGTTATATTCAGGAATTTCATTTGACGCCAGTAATTCCGTAATGAGAAAGGGTGTCAATTCCAGGTACAGTATTCTGCCTGCCAGTGTTTGTGAACTTTGTTTTATGAGATCCTGTGATGCAGATCCCAGGATTAGAAATAATCCGTTTCTTTTTTGCTCATCTATAAATGACCTGATTGAAGCAAAGAGCTCTGGCTTTCTTTGTATTTCATCAAGACAGATAAGCTTGTTCTTGTAGAGATCCAGGAACAGTTCAATCTCATCAAGCTGAACCATATCACTTTGTTTCTCCAGATCCAGTTTAACAGCATCCTTTCGTTTGGCAATGATCTGTTCGGCCAGTGTAGACTTTCCACATTGACGAGGACCCAGAATCGCCACGACCGGATAATTTATAAGCGAATTCTGTATTTTTTGTTGTAATTCCCTGTGTATATATACCATATTATGATCTAATAATCACAAAGATATACAATATTTGTGCAAATTGCAAGCCAGGGTTTCAATTTGCACTATTAAATACTGTTTCAATAACATCTGATCATTCTTGCAGACATCAGGCATATTGAATAATTTTATACTTAAATCTAAGAAGCAATAATGAAGGGTGTACAATGCTGGTTAGTAATGCTTCTGGCTGTTCTGGCCTATTCTTGTGAAAACAGAGACCCCATAGATGATCCCAATCAGTTATCAATTGTATTTCAGATCAGTCATGTGAGTGTTTACGGCAGTAATGATGGTGAGATACACACTTCTGTCTCGGGAGGTACTCCTCCCTACTTTTATAACTGGACTCACGGACCTGATGAGGCGGACCTCTACAATCTCAAAGCCGGCTTATATATTTTATTACTGGCTGATTCAGATGGAAATACATTATCGGACACTGCCAGGGTCACACAACCCGAACCCCTTACGCTCCGGATTACGGTTCAGAACTGCAGCTCTCCGCAAAACAATGACGGAGAGATAGATGTAAGCATTTCAGGAGGTTCGGCTCCGTACAGTATATACTGGTCCACCGGGGATACTACAGAAGACATCAGTGGATTATCCCCGGGTGTATACATCATAACAATCGTTGATGTTAACAGTGCTGAGGAAAGTGACACGGTGGAGGTCGGGGGGGAACCCTTCGTTTGCCAGGATGTTGACGGTAATGAATACCCTGTCGTGCAGATCGGTACCCAGATCTGGATGAAAGAGAATCTACGGGTGACGCATGCTCCTGACAACGGTGAGATATTATCCTACTGTTACAATGATGACGGCTCTCTGGCCGGTATTTATGGGCGCTTATACACCTGGGATATTGCCATGAATGGCAATGATGCTGACGGTGCGCAGGGAATTTGTCCGGATGGCTGGCACATCCCCACTGACGAAGAGTGGAAACAACTTGAGATCTATCTTGGCATGAGCAGAACCGAGGCTGATCTGGAAAACATATGGAGGGGGACCGACCAGGGAACAAAACTGAGACTGGGCGGCAGCTCGGGTTATGATGCCATGTTAGGCGGCAGAAGGTCATCAACAGGGGCATATGCTCTTCTTGACAGGTATGAATATATATGGACCTCGACTGAATACGGGGATTATGCATGGAGGAGGTGTATCTGTTCCAGCAGTTCAGGTGTTGGCAGATGGAATACCTTTCCCAAAACCTATGCTTTTTCAGTTCGTTGTATAAAAAATGAATGGTAAGTTTCCGACCGGGTTTATAACTGCAGTTCTTTCTGTAATTATCCTGTTTATTGCAGGATGTGAAAAAGAACAGCCCTGCCAGGGAGAGCCCCTGATTTTTACTTCACTTACGGTTTCTCCCGATACCATAGACACAGGTGAATATGCAGATGTTCAAGCAGTTGCCTCCGGATGCCGGCTTGATTATCACTGGTCTGTTACCAAAGGAAGCATTCTGGGTACGGGAGCAGAGGTGACTTTCGCGGCATCACCCTGCGCGATTGGGGAAAATACCATTACCTGCACAATAAAAGACGGCAATGATCAGTCAGAAACCAAAACGGTCCGGATTGTTGTCAGGTAAAATCAGCCTTCTGTACCTTTTCCTGCTTATGCTGATCTTTCCCTCCCTGAGATCGCATGCCCAGTGTTTTTCTTCTGCCAACCCGGTCGGGGGAACTACAAACCTGCTGGTCCTTGACAAAAAGACACTGCGTGCCATCAGTTTTTACCGGCATGCTTACAGCAACAAATATTTCGAGGGTGACAGCAGATCCGAATTTGACCAGGTAAAACAGGCCAACTATAATTACATGGGGTGGATCTTTGCTTACGGATTCAGCCAGAAATTCACCCTTGAAACAGAAGGAGGCATATTTTTCAACAAATCCTACCATTACAACCTGGATCCGGTTTATATCCTGAACGGATCCGGACTGAACAACCTGATAATATCCGGAAAATTCAGGCTGATAAGCAATTACCAGAACAGGTTATTTCTTGCAGGCAGTGCAGGTATTAAGCTACCCCCTTCCCTGGATCCGAAAGAGAGGGACGGGGTGGTCCTTCCTGTCGATCTGCAACCATCAAGCAATGCATTCGGAAGTGTGCTGCAGGCCTTCCTGGTTAAGGAAAATTCCCTTTCCGGAATGCGATATTTCCTGGTTAGCCGGTTCGAGATGAATCTTCCCGACCGGAATGACTACCAGTTGGGTAATGCTCTGATCAGTTCGGTGTTTATTTCAAAACATTTGCCGGACCACTGGTTGCCCGGTGACTGGACTACTGTGCTGCAACTCAGAAATGAAATCCGTTCGGCTAACAGCATGAAAGGGATCCCTGAAGCATCAACTGGGGGCTTCCTCTTTCTGGTTTCTCCCCAGATCAATTACAGTATCAAAGAAAAATGGAACCTCTCAGTGATGGCAGACATCCCTTTTTACCAGTATTTTAAAGGGACGCAACTTGCCTATGCATACGCGTTTACAGTTAATTTTTCAAGGGATTTTGATTTGTACTCACTGTCGGAGGATTAGTTCAGACATATGCAAACAGAATGCACAATGGAAATTCTACTGGGCTTTCTCGTAAATAGTATCAATTAATAACCTCATTAGCTCTTCTGTGCCGTCTTCAAGCTCCCAACGTTTCGCTAAATATGGATCAATTCCTGAAGTAATGATGTTGCCATCTCGAACTACACCCGTTCCTGCATATATGCTACCTTTGATTTCTGAGCCTCAAGTTCCAAATTCACTGAAAAGAAAACGCTTAATGAAATAAGAGAGTAAAGAAGAAACTGTTTCATAACTTTCCTGTTTATTAGCAAATATATGAAATTCAAAACATTAGTGATTCAGCGTAACCAATACTAATAATGAAAGGGGGAGAGATTTTAGCCGGATCAACTTCTATGCAGTATCCTGTCATTATTCGGTATTTGTAAAAATAGCATGTAAAATTCTATCTGACATCACGCCTTATTTTGAATAATAGCATATAAAAATTCTATCTCACATCACGCCTCTTTATATAAATAGCATATATAAATTCTATCTGACATCACGCCTCTTTATATAAATAGCATATATAAATTGAATCTGACATCACGCCAGTTATGTAATTCAATTTATATATGCTATGCTATGCTATTTTTTGAGATCAGTTAAGGCTGGGATTCTCCGGGAAGTTGATCCAGGTGCGGAATTTCGATCCCAGCTTTAACAAGGTGTCTTTCCAGAGGCCAAAATCAGGGCCTTTCATGATGGTATCCGGGTCCAGTTCGGAAACCACCCATGCATTTTCCGACAGTTCATTTTCGAGCTGATTGGGCGACCAGCCTGAATAACCAAGGAAAAACCGGATCTGATCAGACCTTATCTTACCCTCGGTTATCATATCCTTTATCACCTCGAAGTCCCCGCCCCAGTATATGTTACCCAGGACCTTAACAGAGTTGGGAATGGCTTCTCCCAGGGTGTGGATATAGTGGATCGTATTGGTATTAACCGGGCCTCCGATGGATATTTCCCCCTCAATTTCCGGGAAATCACCCAGAACATCATTAACCGAGAGGTCCACCGGTTTATTCAAAACAAAGCCGACCGACCCTTCTTCCGAATGTTCGGTAAGAAAAACAACGGAACGATGGAAATAGGTGTCGCTGAGGAAAGGTTCGGAGATAAGTATCCTGCCCTGTCTTGCAAGTATATTATTCTCAATGCTGAAAAAGTCGATATCCAGTTCCTTCATGCTATGAACACCTAAGCAGGAATCATAATGTAAATTACGAAAATATATAACCTATAATTACAATAGCCCAATTTATAGGTGATTTTTTTTTAGTCTTTTTATCAACATTAAAAAATAACTGACAAACAGTATAAAAATCAGTATCTTGGCAGCTTTATTTGAACCATCTGCAAGCAAGTATGTCAGAAGAAAAAAGAAATCCCGCCCTGTATCAAGCCTTCATACCCATTATCTGCCTGATATTCCTGCTTGCCCTGAATGTTGTGTTTTTTGGCGATGATACCCTCTCGGGAGCCAACCAGATAGCCCTTTTACTTTCTGCTGCCATTGCAGGTATTATTGCCATCAGGCTGAAATATAAATGGCCGGATATCAGGAAAAGCATAGTTAAAAGCATCAGCTCCGCCATGCCTGCCATCCTCATCCTCCTGCTGATCGGGTCACTGGCCGGAACATGGCTTTTAAGCGGTGTGGTCCCCGCCCTCATTTACTATGGCTTGAAAGTAATCCATCCCAGCATTTTCCTGTTTGCCGCTGTGGTCGCCAGCTCTGTTGTCTCACTTGCAACCGGCAGCGCCTGGTCAACCGTTGCAACTATAGGAGTAGCCCTGCTGGGTATAGGACAGGCCCTGGGGATGCCTGCCGGACTTGTAGCAGGAGCCATTATTTCCGGAGCCTATTTCGGTGATAAAATGTCTCCCCTTTCAGACACCACAAACCTGGCACCGGCTATGGCAGGGACAGACCTGTTCACCCACATACGATACATGATGATCACCACGGTCCCCACCATGAGCATCACCCTGGTCATCTTCCTTATAATAGGCTTTACATACAAATTCGAAGATACTTCGGCCAGCGTAAACAATGTCCTGAACCTTATCGACAGTAATTTCAACCTCAACCCCATTCTTTTTGTCGTTCCGGTACTCCTGATCCTGGTAATCATCAAGAAGGTCCCTCCCCTGCCTGCTATCTTCTTCGGCACTTTGCTGGGTGCAGTATTTGCAATCATTTTTCAGCCCGATATAATACGCAATATAGGTGGTGATTCCGGTATCTTCGCCAGGGATTCCTATA
>CAZILN010000078.1:0-3777 GCA_964540005.1 uncultured Bacteroidaceae bacterium
TATCCAGGAGATCCAGAAAGAGATGCAGGAAGCCATGGAAGAAATCCGGGACAACAAAACAGATATGGAGCAGGAGAAGAAAAAAATGGATGAGATGATCGAAGAAATCGAAAAACTGGAACTTGATAATAAATAAAGTAGCAGCGTATTTAATATCCTATCACCCACAATGCTCAGTGCGGCGAATGATCTCATCCTGAAGATCTTTTCCCAGGTCATTGAAATAATCACTGTAACCAGCTACCCTAACAATCAGATCCTTATATTTCTCAGGCTCGAGCTGTGCCTGGCGAAGGATTTCAGCCGATACAACGTTGAACTGGATGTGATGACCCTTCATCCTGAAGTAGGACCGGATCAACCCGGACAACTTACCTGCTCCTTCAGGCGTATCAAAGAATGAGGGTGTGAATTTCTGGTTAAGCAGGGTCCCTCCGGTTCTCAGGTGGTCGATCTTTGATGCAGATTTCACAACGGATGTGGGTCCGTTACGATCAGCTCCCTGTACAGGGGAGATCCCTTCGGACAGGGGTTCACCCGCTTTTCTGCCATCAGGCAGTGCTCCCGTAACTTTCCCAAAATAAATATGGCAGGTAGTAGGCAGCAGGTTTATCCTGTACTTCCCTCCTCTCGGAGTTGGCTTGCCGTTAACAGCCTGGTAAAACCATTCAAAGGCATCTCTCAGTATATCATCGGCATAATCATCATCATTTCCATATCTGGGTGTTTCATTCAACAGTTCATATCTGAATGATTCAGAACCTTTAAAATCCGCTGAAAGTGATGCCAGCAGTTCATCCATGGTGTGTGTACGCCTGTCATACACTTGATATTTTACAGCTGTTAATGAATCCGTAAGACTGGCAATACCAACGCCCTGGATATAACTGGTATTATACCGTGCACCTCCTGCATTGTAATCCGTGGCGTTCCGGATACAGTCATCAATGAACAGGGACAGGAAAGGAACCGGGAGTTCACTGGCAAAAATTCTTTCTATAATGTGGTTTCCCTCGATCTTGATATTGATAAAATGATTTAGTTGTTTCTGAAAAGCACTGGTCAGCTGCCTGAACTCGCTGAAGTCCCCAGGGTCGCCTGTTTCAAGACCTATCAGCTTACCGGTTCGCGGATCCCTGCCGTTATTCAGGGTAATTTCCAGCACCTTGGGTAAATTGAAATAACCGGTGAGTATGTAAGCTTCGGTACCGAATGCACCTGTTTCCACACATCCGCTGGCCCCTCCCCTTCTGGCATCGGCAAGGGATTTCCCCTGTCCGGTCATTTCCTGTATCAGGGCTTCAGTATTAAAACAGGAAGGCTGCCCGAACCCGGTTTTGATAATATCTATTGCTTTAAGCACAAAATCTTCAGGATTCTTTTTACTGATCTGTACCATGGAACCGGGCTGGAGTATCCTCATTTCCTTAATTACATCGAGTATCATATAGCTCAGTTCATTCACAGCATCCTCACCGTTCTCATCCACACCCCCAAGGTTGATCAGTGAAAAATCGGTATAAGTATTGCTTTCTTCAGCAGTAACCCCGACTTTCGGCGGTGCCGGGTGATTGTTGAATTTTATCCAGAAACTTTGCAGGAGCTCAATGGCCCTGTCCCTGTTCAATTCTCCCCTTTCTGTCTCCCTGGCATAGAAAGGATAGAGGTGCTGATCCAGGCGTCCGGGATTGAAAGAATCCCAGGGATTCAGCTCGGTGATCACTCCAAGGTGTACAAACCAGTAGTATTGCAGGGCTTCATGAAAAGTATCGGGTTTACTTGCCGGTACCTTCCTGCAAATGGCTGCCATTTGCCTTAGCTCCCCTTGCCTCTCTTTGTCGGTCTCCTCCAGGCTCAGCTCATCCAGCTTTTCGGCATGCCTGTAAGCAAACCGGATCAGGGCATCCGCCGCAATATCCATAGCTTCCAGCTCCTCCTTCTTCCTTTCAGCTGCCGGATCATTAAGAGGATCAAGTGCAGCCATACTTACAGCAATATCCCGTTTAATATTAAGCATCCCTTTCTTATAAATCTTATCACCACATACGGTGTGTCCGGGAGCCCTTTGCTCCTGGAACTCGGTGAAGATCCCTGCCTCATATGCATCCATCCATTCTTCGCTCATTCCTGACATTATTTTCTCCCGGTTACTTTTTCCTGTCCAGAAGGGTTCGATAACATCCCTGTAGAGTATTCTTGTCTCCTCATCTACCCTGAAAGACACCTTTTCCCTATCGTTCAGGATCTGAAGGTCCTTCCCGGTATGGATACAGATCTCAGGATATGTGGGTGTAGACCTGGGTGAGGGTCCTCGTTCCCCGACAATCAGTTCTCCATCATTTATACAAACTTCCTTGTGCTCCAGGATGTATTCAAAACATCTGGCCCGGATGACAGCTTTTGGCAGTGAACCGGTCTCTTCCAGGCTGTAGAATTCTGTTACAAGGCGGGCCCGTTCGCCCGAGATACGTGGAACGGCATCCAGAGAGGCCTGTCGAAGTTTTTTAATTCGCTGATTCATCTTTATGTATTGTGTCGTGATTGAAACCCGATTGATAGAATAATGATCTGACAGCTTCCAGCCGGTTACTTTCCGGGACTGAAATACTTTCTGTCAGATTCTCTTTGTTGAATCTCCTGTATTTATTCCTGGCCCAGGTATGATAGGGCAATACCTCAACTTTCCTGATATGATCCAGCCTTATTAAATAATCAATGATCTCCCCCATATCCTCGTCACTGTCATTGATCCCGGGAATATATGGGATACGCACAATTACTTCTGCTTTTGCTTCGTTAAGAATTTCCAGGTTTTTGAGAATTAACCTGTTGGACACTCCCGTATACTTCCTGTGCCTGTCGTCATCCATGATTTTCAGATCATACAGAAACAGGTCGAGTTTATCCACAAATTTTACAAAAATCTCCTGAGGCGCAAAACCGCTGGTATCCAGACAGGTATGAATTTCACGTTTCCTCATTTCTTCAGCCAGGACTTCAATAAATCCGGACTGCATCAGGGGTTCTCCTCCGGAAAAGCTTACACCACCACCGGTTTCTTCCATAAAGATCCTCTCTTTCTCGATTTCAGAACACAGATCCTCCATGCTGATATACCGGCCAATTGTTATATCCTGCCGGAATGTAATACCGTCAAATCTCCTTTCCTCACTGAAACATTCAATACCTTTGTCAATTCCTTCAGGATTGTGGCACCATGAGCAGCTCAAGGGGCAGCCCTTGAAAAAAATACTTACCCGGATACCCGGACCATCATGTATGGCAAAACGTTTAATATCGAAAATGCATGCTTGCAAGCACAAGAGTTTTTAATATGAATAAAGGGGAATATGAAAATAACAAGGAATAATACGGGAGTAAGACCTAGCATATCAGGCAGGAGAACAGCCCCCGGCCGCCCCTGGTATACATCTTAATATATTCCCTGCATAGAAACATACTCAAAACTACAAATAAAATTTGATTTTACTTCAGATGAAAGCACGTTGAAATCTTAGCAAATTGCCCATGAACTAAGGGTGGATGATGTTTAAAAGAAAAATGACGGAACAGGATATATACTGCTGATCGATTCCCAAACAGGTGAAACACTTGCTACGCTTAACAGGAAGCATTCAGATCTTACACACTATTTACTGTGAATGATGTACACATTCCGGAACTCTATGGGCGCCCCCTCACTCTGTAGTCCTATATGACCTTCAGATACCGAGGGCCCGGTTGCAGTGTTCTGCAATGTACCGTTGACATAGACTA
>CAZILN010000079.1:0-5643 GCA_964540005.1 uncultured Bacteroidaceae bacterium
TTCTTTGTTTCGGTCGGAGAGGACTGAGAAATGGTCCAGTTCTGGCAATTCATACAGGCAAGATTGCATCCTGCAGTGGCTATTGAATATGCTGATGATGTCGGAAGAAAATGATATAATGGTTTCTTTTCAATGGGATCCACGTGTATGGCACAGGGATTTCCATAGGCAATTGTATACAGCTTATCATCTTTGTTGATCCTGTTCCGGCAATCACTCAGTTCATCAGGCTTAAGAGTGCATTCATTCGGACAGATCATACACCTGACTCCCCTGGGGGTCATTTCAGCAAACAGAGCCTCCTTGCTCCACTTCCAGAGATCCGGTGCCTTGCCGGCAGGATGGGAAGCAGCCAGCATTCTGTCATAGGGCAGGCAAAATGTCCCTCCCAGTCCAAGCATACCGCATTTCAGGAAATCCCTTTTCTTCATAGCTGAAAATTACACAGAATATTTAATAGATTCAGTTTATATATTTTGAACGGTATAAAAAGGCAAAAAGTGCTGCAACAAGATTAAATATCCCGATAATACATGCAGCCTGGAATATACCGGCGAGAGGTATCAGAAATACAGAGACCAGCAGAGCACCTGTGGCCGAACCAATAAGATCGTAACTGTAGATCCTGGCCGACGTAACAACTGTGCTATCCCTGCTGATCTTTACTGCACCTGAAAAGAGCATGGCAGTCAGTGCTGCTATCAGCATGGTAAGCAGCACAAAAATGGGAAGCAGGGAGTCACCCGGACTTGAGTGCTGCATCAAAATCAGGACAAAAGGAAATAAGAGAGCATAAACGCCAATGCCTGCCTGGATAAGTATGAAATGATTAATGTTGCTGTGTGAGAAGAACTTCCTGTATACCACGACACCTGCTACCAGTCCCATCATAAAGAATGTAATGATGATACCAGTAAAATAATACACATATCCGTACATGATCTGAAAGGATATTATTATAAGGATCTCAATTGATGAAGCAGCAAATCCTCCTGCAAATATTCCGAATGTCAGCACATTGGACCTGATAATGGCGGCAATCAGCAAAATTCCCGTCAGGGCGATCACTATCCAGTATTTCATGTCATACCGGCTCAGCCACAGGCGAAGATGATGATAGTATCCCAGTGGTCTGAAATCCGTATTCATATCAACCGCGGCGTCAATGCGTTCAGCAATCTCCCTGCTCCTCATAGCCAGTGAGAGGCTGTCCAGGTAATAAGAATTTACATACACAGTTTCAGGTCCCCGCGCCTCCATCATGCCGGGAATATCGAGGCTCAGCTGTGAATCCGATGCCAGCAGGTAATTGCTGTTGCTGCCCGGTATGAATAATAAATTGTCAAACAGTCCGGTAAGGGTGTTATACACCGATGAGTACAGGACTGATGCTTCCTCGCTGACATAATTCATTGTGGAAGGCAGGGCCAGGCCTATGACAGATGTGCTGTTGGTAACAGCTTTGAGTTCAGTATAGAATTCCAGGGTAAAATACCTGTTAAGCTGAGCTGTTTCAGGTTCGGGAATGTTGATCAGTACTGCATCATATTTATTGTCAGTGTTCCGGATATACCTGCGTGCATCCTGAGATATGACATTGATTGTATTATCGTCCAGTTCCGAGGTAAATTCCTTCCCGATGCGAATGATCCAGGGGTTAATCTCAACATAATCAACCAGTTCCACATCATATTTCCTGATTTCTGAAAGAGTCCCGGAAATACCACCACAAACCAGCAGAACAGAATCCGGGTCAGGATGCTGGATCATGGTATAATGAACATCCTCCTCGGCTATAGCCTGATCCTGGGTGGCAAACATCAGTTTATAATTCTCATAAAAGTTAAGTTGTCCGGCTGTTTCTGTTATACTCAGATTGCCATAGGGAGTATCTTTCATGAAAAGGAGTTCCTGGTTCCTGAAGATAAAAGAACGGCTGATGCGGTCCAGATCAGCTATATTGATAAAGAGAATGAATGAAAAGGAGAGTATCAAGCTGACAGTTTTCCATTTTGGCTTTAGTCCCATCCCGGGCGAAAAGGATATGGCAAGAATATTGATGGCCAGGAGAAAACTTAAAATCCGGAACGTGCTGAAAAAGCTTATAAGGATGAAACTGACCAGGATACCGCCTATGATGCTGCCTGCAGATTCGGCGGCATAGGCCTCGCTAATAAGGTTCTGCTTATTTTGTTCGGATACCCTGACTGAAAGATGCGTAAATAAAAATCCTGAAAGCAGGCAGAAAGGAGAGAGAAGGACAAGGGAGGAAATAATTATCTCCAGGATGTTGGGAAGGCTGCCCGGCTGAAAAACTATATTCCGTAAAAAATACAGGAGGAATACTGTAAGAAAAGGAAGGAAGGATAAAACGATGAGAGATGGGGTTGCCAGATTGCCCCTTACCTTGTCCGGGTCAGCCAGGCGTCCTCCCATGGCACCCAATCCCGTCAGCGTCATCCAGACAGCAAGAGTCATTCCTATAACCAGTTCATTGCCGTAAAAAACAGCCATGAATTCACGCAGAACCACTATCTGCATGATCACTGTAGTAAATCCCAGTATCATCAATGACAGGAATCCGGATTTTTTAAGGCTGCCCAGTGCAGCATCTCCCTTAATATCCGGTTCATGAGCATTCTCTTCAGGCTGAGAAGAAGATCTTTTTCTGAACATCCTGACATAGTAGTCAACATGCCGGAGGAAATGAATAACAGCCACTATAGCCAGTCCGACCCCGAGATCTACATGCCAGACCAGTAAGCTGTTAACAATGGCTATCTTAAGTTTATAGTTAACCTGGATGGCAAGAAATAATCCGAGTAAGGCAGTTCCCAGAAAGCAGAACAGGAGTATAATGTTCCATAATCTGCGGTGAGTCCCGGTAGAAATTATGCCCAGGCGGGAAGCAAGGTAAGTCAGCAAATAGAATAATAAAACAATAGTACCAATGGGGATGATGGCATACGGGGTATTCATTGCTGAAGAACGGAATTATTTATCGTGGGTCTCTTCGAATACAAATGCTTCATAGGTATACAGGTCTGCATCTTTCCAGCCATCCCAGCCTATCCTGGCTTTATCCCTTGAACAATGCCCTACAAATTCTTCTAAAGTCCAGTTGGTCTTGCCTGCCACCTGGGGAAGATAGGTGCCCGACTGTCCTCCTTTGCTAATATAGATACCATGTCTGCCCAGTTCGATCTCCTCAATGTCGCTTATCTTTTTAAGCGGACTGAGAACAGATATCTCAATTTCAATTTCATCCAATTCCGCAGGAGTAACCGGTTTGAACCTGTAATCCCGGGTTGCAGCTGATATGGTCATCTCCTGGATCACCCTGTATAGGGCTATATCAGGATTGAACCTTCCTATACATCCCCTAAGCTTGCCTTCCTTGTTAAGTGTTACAAAGGCACCTGCCGGGGTCCTGAGTGCAGGAGACAGCTGTGTTTCATCAATTTCAGGTACTTCTCCGCTTACAACATAGTCCGACAGTGTCTCCCGTGAAATTTTCAGAAGATCACTTTTATCCTTCCCGGTAAGTTCGAATTCAGTTTCTTTCATTTGCATGGCTTCATCTGCCGGATTCAGGGTCCTTCCCGGCTTGCTAAAACTGATGGCCTGATACCCTACCACTCTTGATTTGTCTCCTATCTTACTGTCGCCCGAATTCTGATATTTAATCAGCCGGATGTGAATATCCGGATCTTCCTGGGTGATGAACAATAGTGACATAACAGCGGGCCAGGCACACAGGCATGTAGCTAAGTTAGGAATATTTTCAGCCATATTACTGTTTATGCTGTTAACGAATTGCTGCACCGAGTTTGACTGAATGGCTTCTGCAGTTTGTTTATCCACCCTGCAGGCTTCTTCATATGAAGGATAATGAGAAAAATCCGCACTGACCACAAAGAGGTTTTCATCAGTAAAATAGGGCAGGAGGGCGACGGCTATATCCCGGCATTCATCAGTATTGTGGGTCCCCAGCAGTATCGGGATAATCTGGTAATCCGATCCCAGCCAGTACTGCAGGTAAGGAAGTTGAACTTCAATGCTGTGTTCCTGCATATGTGCCGGTTTTTCAAAGGAAAATACCCTGTTATTTTCAACCAGTTGCTCAGCCAGCCTGGTATCAACCTTAACTTCACCCAGGGGTGTTTCATAGTTCCCGGCAGTGTAAACCGAGGCACCGGAAAAGCTGGCACGGTGGCTTGAACCCAGGATGAATATTCTTTTATATTTATAATTGCGGTCAAGCTGTTTATAACTTGAGGCTGCCACTTCTCCGCAGTAGGGATATCCTGCATGGGGCGCAATAATGGCCCTGACATGCCCTTCAGGATGCCGGGGTTCAGCATTTGCGAACAAATTCTCCAGGCTGTTACGCAGGGCATCCGGATTGGCCTCGTAGAATGCCCCTGCCACGGCAGGCTTCCTGTTTTCCAACTGTCTGTCCCGCTGGGAATGGCAGTTGGTAAATACCAGGAACCCTGAAAGTATCAGGCTGGTTATAAATCTCATCCTTATTGTTTTTACTTTGTACAAAGATAAGATTTTGGGACGTCTTTTTCCAGAATTATTTCAGGTGCAGGTCTGCAAAATCCAGGTACTGCTCCCAGTCATAGACTGTAAGATCATGTTCCCCTGACCGGATGTGATATCCTATGGTGCCGGAGGTCACTGGATGGTTGACCTCAGGCATTTCCTTGACCGGCAAGCCGTCTGTTCCCAATAGCCTGTAAACCTTATCAGCATGCAGACAGGACAGGAACTCCCCCCTTGGATCGGCCCACTCATCTCCCTCTGCACTGGCTACATAGACCGGCCGGGGTGCCACAAGGGCTATTAACTGGTGCTGGTCCACGGGGGATTCATTGATCCTGTCATTCCAGGTAGTATAATTATCACTGAACCAGTGTGGGAATACGGTATTGATCCTTCTGACCGTTTCCCCGAATTCCCGTCTCGACAGGGCTGCACCTCCGCATCCGGAGTTATTCGATATAACCATAGCAAAGCTGGTATTTGCGGCCCCTGCCCACAGGGCGGTCTTTCCCAGCCGTGAATGGCCGATAACCGCCACCCTGCCGGGATCTATCCCGGTCTCGTATTCCAGGTAATCCAGTGCCCGGCTCAATCCCCAGGCCCAGGCAGCAATGGATCCCCATTCACCCGGTCCGGGTACATTGCCCTCATTATCTTTAAACAGTGCATGAATACCGTTTGAAAAACCATCATCGAAGTCAGGGTCAATATCCCCGTAATAAATATTTGCCAGGGCATAGCCCCTGTTCACTATCATTTCTACCGGCCAACTGCCGGAGCTTATGCCCCGTAATGCTTCGGTGGATTTATTATCTGAGATTCCCAAATTATTATTGTTTCGAACCCAGCTCTCCGTGACCAATACCTCTTCATCAGTAACTATAGTATGATTCCCGTTGAAATTCAGTCCGAGAAAGGCAGGTACAGGTTTTTCTGCATCATTTGGAATATAGATCAACAGAACCATGCTGCACTGTTTCCCGCCTGAATGAAAACTGACCCTGACCTGTTTTTGTGTGGCTGATCCCTTAAGAGACTGATTATTAACGGCAAGTACTTCATGTGTAACTTCAATTTCTCTCTGCGGTACTT
>CAZILN010000080.1:0-2892 GCA_964540005.1 uncultured Bacteroidaceae bacterium
ACGCATTTCTTCACTTCGGCAACTGCGTCTGAACCGGTCGGTATCGGATGCATTCACTTAAGGGAAGATTACAGTTGCGCAATTTATGATCAACGTCCTCAGGTATGCCATGATTTCAAGGCTGAAGTAATGGTCTGCGGGAACAACCGGCAGGAAGCCATGACCATTCTCCGATTGCTCGAGAAGGAAACATCCGGCAAACAATTCAGACAGCCCGGATCAATCAATAAGGAAAGGATCCCCGGTAAGGCCGACAGTGTCCCGGTTCAGTTTGAATTACGCGAGCGCATTGACTCCGTCGAGCTCGTAAACTCGGTTGGCTTAGCCGAACTCGTAAACTCGGTTCCCCGCTGCTTGCGGCAAGGTAAGCGAGCATAAAATAAATATACAATTAATCGATGATTGACTTCGTCGAGCTAAAGGTTCCTCGCGGCAAGCCGCGAGGAGAATCAAATGTGCCGGCAATTAACAGACCATTTCAGCAAGGAGTTGTGCATTCCGGCCCACTATACTGAAAACCTTTATGAAGAAGTGACCTACAGGATCAGCGCCAACGAACTGCGCACTGCCATGGGCAGCGATGTGGTGGTAACGGGGGCCTCGGGGCAGATGATTAAAATATCGAACCCGATGAGAACGGGCAATGGCTCAATGAGCACAAAATGAAAATGCGCCAGGGTGATATAAATATTTGCTATAAAAGGATAATAAAGCGGGGCGGCATGCCCCCCGGACCCCCTGCCGCCCCGCTTGCCCTGCGCAGCAGGGCATTGAGAGTTATTTTTTCCGCAACTATATGTTCTTCCTTCGATCTAGAAGAATTTCACCGCTTTGCAAAAACAGGAAAACACACTTTATTTGAGGGTTTACAGACCTCTAGCAGAATTTCTGCTCAAAATAGGTTCGAACTTCGTTCAGAAAAGCCGACAAAACAAAAAGCCTACCGAGCTTTCGCCTGATAGGCTTATTTAATTTGTCGGGGTGAGAAGATTACTGGCGTGATCCTCCGCAGGTTGTTCCAAAACAAATAAGCCCATGCACTCTGTGCAGTTTATTAATTCCCCAACTACTTACAAAAGCAAGCTTTTGACGCAGCTGTGAAATTAATAAACCCACCAAGCTATCGCTTGATGGGCTTATTATGTTTTGTCGGGGTGAGAAGATTCGAACTTCCGACTTCGTCGTCCCGAACGACGCGCGCTAACCGGGCTGCGCTACACCCCGAATTTTATTCATCACAGAGCAACTCTATGCATTCCTCATACAGTTCCTTTTTGTCGATTGGAACAACTCCTGATTTTTCACAAACCAGTCCACCGGCCAGGTTGGCTATTTTGGCAGTCAGCACAATATCCATCCCTGCTGCATGGCAGACACCGGCTACTGATATTACCGTATCACCGGCCCCCGAAACATCTGCAATATCCCTTATCTCAGCCGGTATATTCCTGAATGAATCTGGTTCGCTGACAAAAATACCTAATTCTGATAAAGTGATCAATACATTTTCAATGCCCTGTTTGTCATGCAGATGTCTTTTTGTAACATCAAAAATAGCTTTATAATCACTCTTGCTGACCTCAACATGCAGGCCGTCAAGGAATTCTATGAAATTAGGTTTGAAAAGGCTGATGTTCCTGTATTCCATGAAATTTCTCCGTTTGGGGTCAGCCAGGGTAGGTATTTTAAGGCTGTTCGCAACCGCTACTACTGCATGGATCAGCTTGGGGGTTATGATCCCCTTATCATAGTCCTGGAAAACCAGGGCATCGATGTTGCCGGTATTGAGCAATTCTGATATTTGCTCAATAAATTTACTTTCAACACTGGGCGCAAGACTGTAATCAATTTCCTCATCAATTCTGAGTAAATGCTGGTGACTGCTGATTACCCTGGTTTTAACTGTTGTCATCCTCGATTTATCAACAATGAGCCCTATATCTGTCAGTTCTTCTTCTGTCAACAGGGATATGAATTCATCCTTTTTATCATCATCCCCAATGACAGAACAAAGTATGGGACTGGCGCCCATTGCTTTAATATTCAGTGCCACATTAGCTGCTCCACCAAGCCTTTTCTCCTGGCTGTGGATACTTACCACAGGTACGGGTGCCTCGGGCGAAACCCTCTCAACGCTTCCCCATATGTAGGAATCGATCATGACATCCCCTACTACAAGGATCTTCAGATCATTGAACTTCCTGAAATGTTTATCTAAATCACTGAGCTTCACTATGAATTTTTTGGGAGATCAAAGATAGTATTTTTTTAAAGTGGATCAACATCAGCAATAATATGGATGTGGCTGTATGCCTTCTCAGACAGGATTTCCTTAAGTGTTTTTCTGGTCCCGTGAACCGGTTCGGATTTTTTAATCTTCAACAAAATGATCATCAGGTACCTGTTCTGTACCCTGCTGACCTGGGGGAACTGAGGCCCGAGTACAATCCACCCGGAGATGGATTTCAGCTCTGCTGCCAGCTTCCCTGCCGCGTCCTGCAGAACCTGCCTGTCCCGGTGCTTCAGTACCAGCTTGATCAGGCGGTAATAGGGGGGATAATTAAAATCATGCCTTTCCTGCAATTGTTTCAGATAAAAATCCATGAAGCTTCCCTTTAGCAATTCCTGTATGACCGGATGTTCAGGATTGTATGTCTGGATAATGACCTCCCCGGCCTCTTCCCTCCTGCCGGATCTTCCTGCCACCTGCATCATGAGCTGGTAGCTCCTTTCAAAGGCCCGGAAGTCGGGAAAAAATAACATGTTATCCGCATTAAGAATGCCTACCAGTCCGACATTCCCGAAATCAAGCCCCTTGGTAATGATCTGTGTCCCGACCAGTATCTGTACCTTGCCCGATTCAAAGTCATTTATGATCTGTTCATACTTACG
>CAZILN010000081.1:0-7379 GCA_964540005.1 uncultured Bacteroidaceae bacterium
TTTTCAAACATCTTTTCACCATACTCAGGATGGTCCGGATCTGCATTGGCTTTCTCATAGATCCCGTAAATCTCATGGTTCCCCATGGTGTTATATACCGGTGCATTGATCCCCTGAACAACCTGCTCATATAAGTTATAGAGCGAATCAGCCATGCCATAGGTTTGCGCAAGAGCATCTGCGATCAGATCGCCGCCTGTAATTACTAAATCAGGATCCAATTCATTAACGGTACTTATGGCCTGTTTGAATCCTTCTACTGCATTTCTCCCATATTCAAGGTGAATATCTGTCATAAAGACAAATGAAAAGTCATCCTCACCTCCTCCTGATGTGCTTTTTTGTGTGCAGGAAGCAGTGTATAACAGTACTAATACCATCATTACTAATAAGGCGACTGGTTTGGTTTCAGGTTTTTTCATGATATGGATATTTATTGTGAATTTATATTAGTGCCGGTGTTGAACCTGAATAAGGGAATAAATTACGAAAACTAAATATAATAACAATGATCTTATGCGATACATTACTTAAATTAAAAAATCAGCAACATTTCCCAATTGAAGCTTCTCTCCGCTTGCGGCCAGGACCCGAGTTTACGAAGCCAATGTGCTCGCAGGATTCAATGGAAAAGCCCTGTTAAATTCAGGGATAAATAATCATTCTGCCTGCCTTTTAAAGAATAATAAAATCAAATACACAAATTTATATAGATGAAAAAATACAACTCATTACTGATGATTATTGCCGGTGTGCTTATCGTCCTGTCATCCTGTTACCCGGATGAATCGGTCTATTATGACCAGCTCGATGTAACACTGACCAGGTACGATACTGAATTCGATTTCTCAACCTACAATACCTTTGCGATGGCGGATTCCATAATCCTGAAAACAAATTATTTTACGGATGCCGAGATAGATACATTTTATGCTCCGGGCGGACCTGTAGACAGGACCAAGGAAATCCTTCATAAATAGTACGTATCACTAAACTGAATGTTACAATAATCTGACAACAGCTTAAGTTATTAAGATCGAAAGGAACTCAATTATTTGTATTTTTGGTATTAATGAGTGTCACTTATCAAAACAGATCTTGATTAGTCATGGAGTTTGATTTTGCAAAAAATCCTGAGGAAGCAGAAGAAAAACAAAAACTGTGGTGGTTGTCCCTGACTCCCTCTCAGCGATGGAAATCGAACTGGGAACATGTGAAATTCTTATCTGAATCAATCCCCGGCTTTCTCAACAATGAATCAGATGACTATATTATAGAATGAACTTATATGATAAAATAATTAAGCATTTTAATAATCATTCAGTCCGTTATCTCATAGTTGGCGGTATCGCCGTTAATTTGTATGGTTCTGAACGTACAACTAAAGATCTTGATATTTGGGTTGATATCAACAGGCAAAATCTAAACTTACTCCGATCTGCGTTTCTTGATATGGCATATTCAGAACCGGGAACGGATGAAGCAATTCAAAGGCTTCAGAAAGGAGAAACAGTTATTGTATCCGATAAGACAGACAAGCTTATGCGAGCTGATGTAATGGGACTATATTCAAGTCATCTTGATTTTAATACTGCATATGAACAACGGAAAATCATAAAGCTTGGATCATTATCAGCGAGCCTGATCTCACTTGATCACCTGATTGAAACAAAACTTAAAGCAGGACGGGATAAAGATCTCCTGGATGCCCGAAACCTTTCTGAACTAAGAAACAAACCTGAAGAATAGGAGTTATCGTGACCCTTGATTATTTTATCAATAGATAAAACATATTACGCATTAATACCTGAAACCTACTCTAATGTATGCAAGAATCATTTTCCTGCTGCATTTTCTGATCTGCGTATCTGTGGCTTCATCACAGCAGGTATATATTAATGAATTCCTGGCCTCCAATTCCATTGTGAATCCGGATCCTGATTTCCAGGGGTTCCCTGACTGGATTGAACTGTATAATGCTGAGGATACAGCAATAGACCTGTCAGGATACTATCTTAGCGATAATTTGTCAGACACTTTCTGCTGGCAGATCCCGCCGGGTATGATAATTGAACCTGATTCTTTCCTGACTTTTTTTGCAGACGGACAGGATACCTGTCTTATTTTTTGCCATACAAATTTCAAGCTTCAGAAAGACGGTGAGGAAATCGGGCTGTTTACCGCTGAGGGTGTCCTTCTGGACAGTATAGTATATGATCTCCAGCAAACAGATGTATCTTCAGGGCGCCAGCCCGATGGAGGTGCGGACTGGTACTTTTTTGAAAACCCTTCCTTTAACAGCAGCAATGCATCAGTAACTTTTTCCAGGATCCCTGCCGTAGAATTCTCTCTTGAGGCCGGTTTCTATGATAGTCAGCAGGTTCTCGAGTTAAGTATTGAAGATCCTGAAGTTGATATCCATTATACCCTGGATGGTTCCGATCCGGTAACAAGCTCTCCGGTGTATACTGTTCCATTAATCATTAATAGCAGGACTGGAGATTTTAACCAGCATTCAATGATCCGCACCAATGCAGATCCTTTCCACTGGTTGCCTGACTGGCTGCCTCCCGAAGGAGAGGTTTTCAAGGCAAATATCGTCAGGGCAAGGGGTTTTAAGAAGGGCAGCCGTCCAGGACATATCGTAACTAAAACTTATTTTATTGACAGCCTCATCCACAGCAGGTATCCGGACATTGCTGTGATCTCCCTTGTATCGGATAACATAAACCTGTTTGATTACAACACCGGTATCTATGTTCCCGGAATTACCCATGTTCCCGGTTACAATGAATCCGGTAATTATTTCCAGGACTGGGAAAAGCCGGCACATATTGAATTTTTCGAACCCGGAGGAACAACAGGATTTTCCGAAAATGTGGGGATCCGGATCCAGGGCGGCACCTCTCCGGCCAGTCCACAAAAAGGCCTGCACGTGTTTGCCAGAAATGAATACGGCAATAACAGGATCTCTTATCCTATTTTCCATACCAGCCGGTCTAAGGCAAAAGACCTTACAGAATATAAGCGATTCATTATTCGTGCCTGGGGATCAGTTATCACAGCAGGGATGTTTAACGACGCCCTTGCACAGAACCTGCTGGCAACAAGCGATCTGGACATACAGGCCTACCGCCCGGCCGTTGTTTTCATTAACGGTGAATACTGGGGCCTGCATGAATTAAGGGAAGCCAATAAGAACTCCTGGTACTACCAGTATCATTATAAGATCAACCGGGATGATCCCGGTTTTGATATCCTGCTGCATGAATTCCAGAATGATCGTCCCTACACCTCTGTTGATGAAGGAGATGCCAGCCATTGGAATGAAATGATGTACTATTTAGAAAACAATGACATGACTTTTCCGGAAAATTACGAGTATATCAAGTCCCGGATGGATGTGGATAATTTTATCACTTACCTGGGTCATTGTATTTTCACCGGTAAATGGGACTGGCCGAATAATAATGATGCCAGTTGGAGACCCAGGATGACAGATGGCAGATGGAGATGGATACAATTCGATATGGAAACCAGTTTCGGTGTTGCAACCGGGTTGGGACCCGAATATGCTTCATTGGGTGTGGATCTGAATATGATAAAAGCTGTCACTGAAGGAGTGGATATTCCAGGATTTGGTAAATACGGTCCTCATCCGATAATGGTACAGCTTATGTATAATTCAGAGTTCAGGGAATCTTTTATTGCCTGGTTTGAGCACGCCCTCACTCATGAGTTTTTACCGGATACAAGCATTAAGATACTTGATGAAATGACAGATGAGCTGGAACCGTTCATGGAGGAACACCTTGCACGCTGGCCATATATTACAGATGGGATTGATGGCTGGTATTCCCAGTTGGAAGAGATCAGGGATTTTCTCAGCCAGAGGCCTTATTATATCAGGAAGCATCTTCAGGAATTCTCCACCCTTGGATCAACAAGTATTTATCTTCCACAAAACGCTCCCAATCCTTTCAGTTATGAGACTACTTTCAGGTATGAATTACCCTTGGCATCAGATGTTGTTTTAACAGTATTTGATGCATCAGGACGGGCTATTAAAACCCTTGTGCAGGAGTTTCAGCAGGCCGGCCCACACACCTTCACCTGGCATGTTCCAGGCCTTTGTCCAGGTGTATATTTTTATTCACTCAGGGCAAGGGACATGGTTAAAACTAAACCAATGCTGATCATGGAATAGTCAATGATCTGCGTTTTTCGGTCCATTTTTCAGGTAATCAGTTCCGGGGGATTAAAACTCAGATCATCATGGATCCCTGCCAGCAGGGCCCTGGCCGGAACATTAAAGGGACAGGCCTTCTCACAAAATCCTTCGCAATCCACACAGCGCCTGGCTGACTCCCCGGGTAAGTCATGATAGTACTGCATGGCTGATTTTTCCAGATGGTGGGCATGGAAATAATAATTATACCTCATGATTGTATTTACCGGGACATGGTGAGGGCATTTTTCTTCACAGATATTGCATCCGATGCGGCAGTTGAGAAATCCCATGTTTTCTTTAAAATCATCCAACATGCCGGCTATCCTGCTATCCAGGGTGGTTCCTGATAGCCTGACATACTTATCTATGGCAGAGAAAGTATCAAACCGGCAACATATGGTGTTAACATTTGGGTTGGAGAGGATGAATTGTACAGCCCCATCCTTAAATTGTTCCATATCATCCATTTGGTAACGGCGGAAAAAGTCGGCTGCATTTTCCATTTTCTCCTGTAAGCGTTCATAATCGTTTTGATCCAAACGTTCCAGTTCCCCGCCGTTTTTCACAATCTTATTATAATTTTCATACCAGATTACCGGATTGGACTTCATGATCATGGTGCCAATATCAAGTTTCTTACATGCAGAGAGAATGCGTTCACCCATTTCAGGATCCAGGAAGTTGTATGGAATGAAAACCACATCAAACCTGCCATCATCGATAGCCGCCATCAGTATGTTCTCCAGGGTTTCTCCCTTGTCCTGCCACCATGCGGACCCATGACATGAGAGTCCGGTGAATCGGATCTTTCCCTGCTTTTTAAGAACTTCAGCTGCTTTGTGAAAATAGTCATCCTTCACCCTGACCACATCCTGGGCCTGGTGTATCATATACAGGTCGATATAATCAGTTTGCAGCCTCCTGAGACTTCCATCGGCCCTTTGTATAACATCATCTGAGGATTTAAACACCTTCATGACGGGATAGGCCTTGGTTGCTATGAACAGTTTTTCCCTTTCGAACTCCCTGATTGCATTTCCGATCAGCTGTTCATTCCTGCCATTATCATAGCTTTCCGATGTTTCAATGAAGTTAACTCCCGTCTTCAGGACAGCTTTAAGGACAGCACCGTTTTTTGGTGCTCCGCATCCCAGGTCCGAAACCATGGCTTCTGTCCTGCCAAGCCTCCTGTAATCTTTGATCACAGGAGTATCTTCCTGTTTGTTGTAAGTAGTTGAGGCTGTGCCTTCCTTATTCAACAAACCTGCTCCCAGAACACCCAGTCCTGTAGTTCTGATGAATTTCCTGCGGCTTTCATTCTTATTTTTCATAAGCGAATATATTACACATTTGCAATAAAAACTAGGATACCAACAAGTTACAAACTTACACTGTCTAAAGCAACGAATCCCGACAATATCGGCTGATCATCAGTACGCATACTCTTTCCCGGTCTCGTAATATTTCACTATCTTGATCAGTCAAGTATTAGAGTATCATAGAACCTCTTTCATTATGATAAAGAATTATTTCCAGGTTGCCCTGAGGAACCTCCTCAAGAACAGGATATCTTCATTTGTAAACATTATCGGGCTTGCCATCGGTATGACTGCCTTCATACTGATCATCCAGTTTGTTCGGTATGAATTCAGTTATGATACATTTCATCAGAACGGTGAGCATATTTACAGGGTGCAACAGGACCGTTATAATAAAGGGGTGGTGACCACACAGTGGGCAGCAGGATGTTCGGCTGTGGGATCGGCGCTGTATGAAAATTTTCCCGAAGTTGAGAATTTTACACGCTTCCAGATTTTCGATGGAGTGCTGAGTTACGGTGAGAAAAAATTCCGGGAAGAGAGGATCTATACTGCTGATACTTCCTTCTTTGAGATTTTTTCCTTTGAACTGATTGAGGGAGATCCCGGCACTATTCTCAGGAACGCGTTTGAAACAGTTTTATCCGAGTCAACCGCTGAGAAATATTTCGGGAATGAAAATCCAATTGGGAACAGCCTGCGTTTTAATGGCGGACCGGAATTGATGATTTCCGGTATCTTTAAGGATGCCCCCCGGTCTTCTCACCTCAAACCTGACATTTTGGTATCCTGGGAAACACTTGTGAATTTTTACGGCGGACCAGAAGTCAATACCGCATGGCAGTGGGACGGGTTCTTTAATTATATTCTTCTCAACCCAGCCAGCGATTATAAGGAATTTGAGACCAAGATCCCTGAATTCGTAGAAGCTGAGATTGGTGAGGATATGAGACAATATGATGCAAGTGTTGTTTTTAATTTACAGCCGCTTAGCAGTATTCACCTTCATTCAGACTTTATGTATGAAGCAGAGCCAAACGGTAATGCCAGGTCAGTATATGCCCTTTTAATAATTGCCATTTTTCTGGTTCTGATTGCCTGGATCAATTACATTAACCTTTCCACCGCAAGGTCCCTGGAGAGGGCACGGGAAGTTGGTATGCGCAAAGTTACAGGTGCCTCAAAACGTCAGCTGTTGAGCCAGTTCCTGCTGGAATCCCTGCTGGTTAACCTGCTGGCTATAATTCTTGCCCTCTTCCTGGTCCAGTTGATGGATAGCGCATTTACCCAGCTTACCGGAGTATTCCTGGATTATACACTGGGTTCAAGCCCTGGATTCTGGGCAGTTATCCTGGCGATTTTTATTTTAGGTTCTTTAATCGCAGGTATCTATCCTGCTTTATTTCTTTCCTCATTCAAACCCAATACCGTCTTTAAAGGGATCAGCGAACTAACTGTCGGGGGACTAGGCATGAGAAGGATATTGGTAATTTTCCAGTTCACAATCTCTTTGATCCTGATTGCCGGTACAATGACCGTTTACAGGCAGATCTCTTATATGCAGCATTACGATCTGGGTGTGGATATTGAAAATACCCTTGTGTTGAGGGGACCCAGTGTAAACGACTCTACCTATGCCGAAACATTCAGTGCTTTTAAGGAAGAACTTACCCGTAATCCAGACATAAAGATGATCACTGCCTCCACTGAAGTGCCTGGCCGGCAACCGGGGTGGAACGCCGGCGGGATCAGGCTATTGAGCCAGGGTGAAGATGAGAGTGACCAGTACAGGATCATAGGTTTTGATTATGATTTCGTAGATTTTTACG
>CAZILN010000082.1:0-4913 GCA_964540005.1 uncultured Bacteroidaceae bacterium
GGTACCGGTGAAGGGCTCTGCCGGTATGACGGATTCAGTTTTACCGGGGATGTAACCACCGATTCCCTCCCAACCGCCTTTGCTAAAAAGAGTTATAAAGACGTTAATGGCAACCTCTGGTTCGGCCATAATGACGGAAGCATTAGCTGGTACGACGGCAGTTCATTCAGGATCGTAACCCTCGAAGAAAGGATTACCAGCACAATTAATGATATTGCGGGTGATGACCAGGGGAACATCATATTCCTCACTCAAAACAGGGGAATGATCGTTGTCGATAAGGATAAGGAACCCAAAGTTATTGCCAATCCTTTCAGGGGAATGCTGCTTTCCTCCTTTGCATTTACTGAAGGGGGGAATATGCTGATAGGCGGCTATGATGGTTTGCATTTGTTTGAGTCTCAGATCTCACAGGACACCCTCTTCCCTCTGTTTAAAGTGGAGGAAATACCCTATACAAGGGTTACGGCCATAAAGAAAATTGCCGGGGAAAATTCATACTGGATAGGTACCGAGGACGAAGGGATCTACCGGCTGGTATTCAGTGATGAGTCTGAAGAAGCTTATGAAGTCAGGAAGTTCGAGACGGAGACAAAACTCAAATATACTACCATCCTTTCCATTTATGAAGATGGTGAGGGATTGATCTGGCTGAGTACGCAGGGTGAAGGTGTTTATAAAATGAGGCTTTCAGATGAAGGCGGGGAGGTTGCAGAACTGATTAATTATAATGAAGAGAATGGCCTGGGCAGCCAGTATGTCAGGGAAGTATTTGAGGACCTTGAGGGGAATTTGTGGATCAGCACTTATGGTAATGGCCTGGCATCCCTGTTTGACGAAGCTTTTACATTTTATCATTTTGACGAAAGCATAGGTTCAGATATTTTTTCTCTGATTGAAGATCCTGACGGATTATGGCTGGGGGGAGACGGCAGTATACTCAGGATTGATAAGGGGCCTGACCGCACCGAACAATTATTTTCACGCAGAGAGGGTTTGCCTGATGACCGGGTGCAGTCACTCTTCAAGGATTCAAAAGGAACATTATGGATAGGTACCAGGAGCAGCGGCCTGTACAGGATGGATGCCAACAATCGCAGGATCAGCCGGTATCATTTTTCTGAAAACTCCCTCGAAAATACAATTAACAGGATAACAGAAGCCCGGGGGATACTGTGGGTAGCAACCAATAACGGCTTGGTTTCGATTGATCTGGAGACGGGGGCACGATCTCACCTTGGCACGACTGACGGATTACCGCACAACAGTATCTCGGATGTTTTTGTCGACTCAAAGGATAACGTATGGATCGCTACCCGGAGCAACGGATTACATTCTGTTAATACCAATCTTGAGTACAGGATCAGTGGCAGCTTTATTCTTGAATTTGTAGCTATCACCGAGGATGATTTTGGTACCCTCTGGGCGGCCACCAGTAACGACGGAGTTTTCAGGTTTCTCGAGGACAGCGTGGAAAATTATTCAAGCTATAATGGCCTGAAATCAGGAGCCTGCTATAGCATAGGCAAAGACATAAACGGGAATATCTGGGTGGGGCACCGCCTGGGACTGAGCCAGATTGATGTGGATAAGAGAATGATCATTACCTATGGAACGGATGAAGGAATTGAGGGTGACTGCCAGCCCAACTCAATTGTTACTTCGACGGATGGCAGGGTGATGTTCGGGACCAGCAACGGTCTTGTTAATTTCAACACGCAGAGTGCTGAACTGAATGAAACGGCTCCGATCCTGAATATTACCAGCATTCGGATAAATGATACAGAATACCCTGCAGGGGAAGCCATTACCCTTCCGTATGGAATATACAGGTTAAGGGTTGAATTTATCGGACTCAATTTCAAGTCTCCTGAAACGGTTACCTACCAATATAAACTCGAAGGGTATGATGACTGGTCAGATCCGGTTACTACACAGTATGTCTCGTACGGGAGGGTGGAAGACGGGAACTATATGTTCATGGTTAGGGCCTGTAATTCAGAAGGAGTATGTAATGACCGGCCGGTGGAATTCAGTTTAAAGATCAAACTCCCCATCTGGAAAACCTGGTGGTTCATCTCCCTGTCTGTCCTGATGCTGGTATTTGTTGTTTTCTTTATTATTAAATACCGCGAACGAAAAGCCAGGCAGTTCCAGGAAATGCTGCAGACCCAGCTTGATGAAAGGACCAGGGAGGTGGTCCAGCAAAAAGAGGAAATTGAAGTTAAAAACAAGGATATTACAGACAGCATCAATTATGCACAGCGGATACAGGCAAGCATTCTTCCTCCCATGAGCAAGCTGCTTGATACTTTCTCGGGCTCTTTTGTGTATTACCAGCCACGGGATATCGTAAGCGGTGATTTTTACTGGTACGACATGTATACCGAGGATAAATTCGTTATCGTATGTGCCGATTCCACCGGGCATGGTGTGCCGGGGGCATTCATGTCTATGATAGGAACGACCATTATAAAGGAATTGGTGGCACGAATGGAGGTTGACTCACCGGCACGTCTCTTGCAGCTGCTTGACAAGGAGATCATGGCTTCTTTAAACCAGAATGTTGAAGCTGAGCAGTCCAATGACGGAATGGATATGATTGTATCGGAGATCAACCTTAAGAATAACCATGTTAAAATATCTTCTGCAATGCGACCGATGATCCTGTATCAGAACGGGGAGCAGATCTATGTAAGGGGAAGCCGGAATGCGGTAGGCGGACAATTTGAAGGAGAGGAAAAGGATTTTGAAACCAATGAATTTCAGCTTTCAAAAGGGGATAAGTTATACATGTTCTCTGATGGGTATCCTGACCAGTTCGGTGGCCCCCTGGGCAAGAAATTCAAGATGGTCCGACTGAAGAATATGCTCAGGGATATTCATGAGAAACCGATGGAAGAACAATACAATTATATCAAGAATAATTTTGAGCTTTGGAGAGAAGAACACGAACAGGTTGATGATGTATTGTTTATGGGGATTGAACTGTAGCCGCCAGAGCCCTGAGCTTCCTTTTATCCTATAATTTACCTTGCCATTCTGTAAACCCGATATCATCTGTGGAATCAATATTGCTCCTGTGACCTGCCCGGTCAATTATAAAGAATTCATACATGATGGTATCGTACTCGATGGTCAGATACTCGAATTCCACATCTATATCCCCCGAGAGGGTTTTATTCTGACCTTCCTTTTCCATAAAGGGTATCCGGTAATACAGGGGTGAAGGAAGATCATTATTACTGATCCTGTTATATTCGCCGTCTATCTTTTCGTGCAGTGTAAAGAAAAGGTTGTAAAAACTTGTGTCGCCCAAAGGAATTGTATCGGGGGCATGGAATCCCACATCCCCGTCCCCGTCCTGGAACCTGAACACCAGGGTGCCTGTAAGAATATCGTTGCCCAGGTCATTAATTTTCCTGTCCAGTGTAAAACTCTTAAAGCTGATTTCAGGGATTTCAGGCAGCTGTTCCGGCCTGGAACAGGATGCTGCTCCCAGTATTATCAGTATTAGTAATATATTCCTGGAGATGTTCAAAGGTTTATTATTTTTTGAATGTGTGCAAGCGCTGGGTACAAATTTACAACGAAAAATCTACTTCAAAAATTCTATTTATTCCTGAAAAAAATCTGGATAGGTACACCTGTAAAGGTAAAATGTTCGCGGAGTTTGTTTTCAAGAAACCTTTTATACGGATCTTTGATGTATTGCGGCAGGTTACAGTAAAAAGCGAAAGAGGGTGCATGGGTGGGTAATTGTGCAATGTATTTGATCCTGATAAATTTTCCCTTGACGGCCGGGGGCGGGTTTTGTGAAATTACCTCAAGCATTTTTTTATTTAGTGCCGGGGTACTGAGCTTTTTCTTCCGGTTATTGTACACTTCCATGATGGTTTCAAGTATACTGAACACCCGCTGCTTGTTTATGGCAGAAATATACAGTATGGGTACGTCCTGGAAGGGAGCTGTTTTCTCACGGATCCGGCTGTCCATGTGTTTCATGGTGTTGCTGTCCTTTTTCACCAGGTCCCATTTGTTTACAAGGATAATTACTCCTTTCCGGTTCCTGATGATCAGCCGCAGGATGCTCATATCCTGGGCTTCGAACCCCCTGGTAGCATCAACCATCAGCAGGCATACATCTGAGGATTCTATTGCCCTAACTGAGCGAAGGACAGAATAAAATTCAAGGTTTTCGGATACCTTTCCTTTTTTACGCAGTCCGGCTGTATCCAGTAATTCAAAATGGTAATTAAACTTGTCAAACCTTGTATTGATAGTATCCCTGGTGGTACCTGCGATAGGTGTGACTATATGCCTTTCCTCTTCCAGCAGTGTGTTTATTAAAGTTGATTTACCCACATTGGGCCGACCTATAATGGTTATTCTCGGGAGCTCTTCCTCTGCCAGGGTATCCTCTTTTTTAAACCCTTTTACTATTTCATCAAGCAGGTCGCCGGTACCACTGCCGTTAATGGATGAAACCGGGTGGACCTCTCCCAGTCCCAGCTTATAGAATTCATTAATATCATAGAGGCGCTGGTTGTTATCGACTTTATTTGCAGTAAGGTATACAGGCTTTTTTACCTTTCTCAGGATGCCGGCCAGTTCCATATCCAGGTCTGTAATGCCGTTCTCAACATCAACCAGGAAGATAATACTGTCGGCCTCCTCAATGGCAAAACCTGCCTGTTTCCTGATCTCGTCTTCAAAAATGTCATCAGAATGAGAGACATAACCCCCGGTATCAATAACTGAGAATTCGCGCCCGTTCCATTCGGATTTTCCATAATGCCTGTCACGGGTGACTCCGCTGATTTCATCCACAATGGCTTCTTTACTTTCGGTCAGACGGTTGAACAGGGTGGACTTTCCTACGTTCGGCCTGCCTACTATGGCAACTATGTTTC
>CAZILN010000083.1:0-2484 GCA_964540005.1 uncultured Bacteroidaceae bacterium
GCCAACCCCGTACCAGGGTGTTCCGTCTGCATGCTCCAGGTATCGTTTGTTCGGTGCAATACGCACAGGGCCGTGGTATTCCGAAGGAACAACGGTCATGATCCTCTCTTCACTCGCAGTGCTCCCGTTTTTATCCGCAACACCTACTGAATAAGTCCATTCTCCCGTTTCATCAGGTGAAAACCTCACATTAAAGCTCCCGCGGCCCGCTTGGGTATAAAATCCGGGTACCTTCCACTGTTTACCCGATGGTGAGGTAAAAACAGCCATGATATCGAGATCATCCGGATCGAAGGGATTTTTAAATTCGGCGTCGATACTCAGACTGAATTCATACTTTTCATACAGCCTTGCCTCACGCTGCCTCGAGAAAATTCTTTCAATGACAGGTTGTCCGGATGCAGTAACCGAAAAAATAATAAGAAGTAAAAAACTTAAGAGTTTTACAGGTTTCATGATTCAATAATTTTAATCTGATTACAGGTGTATATTCCCTATGCAAGCTATTTATCTGAGAAAGGTTCTCATTCTGATCAGGCTGATATTGATAATCTACTCCTTCAAAAGGTAAACTTTTATATACTCAATCCTTTCAGTCCCGGTAATCTTAAGGATCACCATCCTGCTGCCATGGATCTGCTCCCCCAGATCGATCTCATACCTGCCTGCGCCGGATAGCCGGTATTCAGTCCGGGAAACCAGCCTGCCCTGCAGGTCAAACAGCTCTATCCTTTCTATCATCTCATCCTCAGGGACAGAGATAAATATACGGCCGGTACCTGGATTCGGGAATACCCGGAAGCCGGGACCTGGTTGTATGCTGTTCAGTCCCGTTGCATCAATTACCGTTACACTAAAAGTATCGGCCTGGCTGGACTGATAACCGTCATTCACAACCAGCCGGATCACGTAAATACCCGTTGTATCCACATGTAGTGTTGTCACTCCTGATGTTTCCCCCCCTATCAGCTCGCCTTCACTGTCCTGGGGAACCGACAGCAGCAGCCATTGGTAGGAAAGTATCTCTCCATCCGGGTCATAGCTTTCGTTCCCGCTCAGGCGTAAATATTCATTACTGATGTCAACAACCGTATCATTTGGTGCCACGGCAACAGGAGGCGCAGACATCCTTACAAGAACCTCATCGGGCCTGCTGTCAAGCTTGCCGTCATTAACGATAAGGCTCAGTTTATAGCTGCCGGCCACATCAGGAGTCAGATCAAAGCTCATACTTGTTGAATCGGAAAGTTCCAGTCCACTGGAATCCGGTTTCTCAATAATGCGCCAGAGATAACTAAGATCATCAGAAACCTCCGAGGAACTTAATTCACCTGATACGCGGGCTGTACCACCTATGGGGAACACAGTATCATTGCTTGTCCGGGCAAAGGGGGCCATATAGTCTGCACGGTATTTCAATTTGAATGCAATCGATTTGGAGAATGCCGGGAGTATTACTGCGTTAGAATCGAATACCGGTGCAATGCTGTCCTGTGATACTATCTCTCCCGATACGGGCAGATAGCATTCCAGGTCATAAATCCCCAGGGGAAGGTCCTGGATCTCGACCCTTACCCCTTCGATATCCGTACCATATTCAGGGTCATAGAGGTATCCGTAATAATTCTCCCCGCTTGATAATCCATAGGCATCCAGTCCTTTGGTCGGATGAGAATACAGCACTTCATAGTCCTGAAGGTCTTCCTCCTTCGCAAATTCTTCTTCAGCCAGGTACTGTGCCGGCATGGAGAAAAGGTTGGCCCAGGATTGCTGGGTGTAATGGCTCCATATCCACATGTACCTTGGAACCTGCGTCATGATCCCGTTCCATATGGCATTGCGCTGCATATCGAATGGAGTATCGGCCTCGTTACTGGTTCCATATTCACCGTTAATGACAGAAGCATTCTCCAGTTCATTCCTGAAATGGTAATCCAGTTCGGCCTGCTTTTCCAGCAGTAAAATATCTCCTTCATAAAGATGGTATTGCAGGTTATCCAGGGTGCTGATGTTATCGAGCGAGAGCAGCTGCTCATTCGAAGCGCTGGTTGTCTGGATGTGGTCATATGCATCGATGGAATCTATAAAATGACTCATCTCGCGGTGCCACTGGATCACTCCCTGGGACCATGCACTAGTCTGGCTGTTGTGTATCCCTGTGAACTGGACCTCGTTGAAGAATTCCCAGGCAAACAGGTTTTTAGAATATGACCAGCGGGCCACTATATACCTGAGCAGTTTCTTTGTCTGTGCCTTACACTCATCGTTATAGAAATACTCTTCGGCCCGTTCTATCAATCCGCCGTTGGCAGAGTTATAGGGATTGGTTTTCCACATGGAATCCACATTCTCCGAAAACATCCCGTGCTGGAATATGGCCAGCTGCATATTGACATCTGTAGCTTCGCACAGGTCCAGGAGCGAATCACTCATGGCGGCTGCCTGCTGGCTGTAAATGCCCAGTCCGTAATATTCATTATAATA
>CAZILN010000084.1:0-5684 GCA_964540005.1 uncultured Bacteroidaceae bacterium
TCGGGTATATGATACCAGGGATTTACATCATCAGTTTTTGTCATCCAGTCCACCTCCTGGTAGAAAAGATCAATGGCCGTAATCTGCAGTACCGGTGGTGTCAGGTTCAGCCTTTCACTCAGGGGATCATACCTTGTGGCACCTCCGGACGTACCGAACCAAATCTTACCTTCATCATCTTTAAAAACTGCATTTAACTCATTTTCAATCCCGGCAAAACCGTCTGAACTGTTATAGCTTTTAATCTTCCTGATATTCATGGATCCATCCAGGATCACCTTATCGAAGCCGACATCTGTTCCAATGATCAAGGTTGTATCGTTCTGAAATATCAGGGAATATATATTATTTGAACTTATTTGAGTATTGTTAACAAATGGCTGAATAGGAATGCTGTCACCGGATTGCATAGTATACCTGAAAACACCTCCTCCAAAGGTCCCTATCCATATGTTACCCTGCCAGTCTTCTGCAAGTGAATGTAGTTTCAGATAGCTCAACCCCTCAACTTCGTTATAATCAGTCATTTTCTGATCATGAAACTTTACCAATCCTCCCAGGGTAGCCACCCAGATATTATTCTGCTTATCCTCGATAATATGCTGAACTTCATTGTTGATCAACCCGGACATTTCATCAATATTGAAAAATCCCTCTTCATTATATATGCTTATTCCGCCCCGGGTTCCACACCATATCCTGTCTTTGTGGTCAACAATGATGGTGTTTACATAGTTATCAACCAGCATGTTCTCCTTTGTAAAATAGGTAAACCTGCCTTTGCTGTATTTTACGATCCCCCAATCAGCTGTTGCCAGCCATAAATTCCCATTTCTGTCAAATGTGATGGCGTTGATATTATCACTCAACAAGCCTTCAGCTCTGGAGAATTTTTCGATTCTGGGAGGTTCTTGATTAAAGTCAATCCTGTTTAATCCGGCACCATGGGTTGACATCCAGAAAACTCCGTTTTCATCCTGTTTAATATCAGAAATAAGGTTGCCTGATAATCCCTCTTTTTCAGTATAATGTGCAAAATGATCACCAAGATATTTACACAGGCCATTTCCGAAGGGACTCATCCAGATATTTCCTTCGCGGTCTTCATAAATATCAAATATAGTGTTGCCGGGTATACCGGTTGTAACATCGTATACGGAAGATGCATCATTAAAAATTTTAACCATCCCGGCAGATTGAGTCCCCAGCCAGATATTTCCCCTTGAATCATTTAAAATACTCCATATCCCCTGTGTCCTGTCATTATATTGTTCGGGAAACCTGGATACCTTACCAGCCAGGTCGCCGTCGATCCCGATATGAAAAACCCCTGCATCAGTAGTGCCAAACCATAAATTGCCATCATTATCTTCTTCCATACAGACTATTCTGGATCCGGGAATATTCAATCCCGGTATCAAATGTTCTATATGGATACTGTCACCCCGGATTGTAAGAATATCCACCCCGGCACCAAATGTTCCTGCCCAGATCCGGCCGTACCTGTCTTCATGCAAATCGAATATGAAATTTGAAGATAAACCCTTTTCCTGGCTGAACTGCCTGGTGATAATTGAATCAGGACTGAGGTATTCAATCCTGATTATCCCATAATCTCTGGTTCCAACCCATATGTACCCTGCAGAATCTTCCAGTATACTCAGTATGGACGAGCCTGCCAGTTTTTCCGCCTTTTCAAAACTAATGATTTCCTTTCCGTTAAACATGTTCAATCCACTCTCTGTGCCTATCCATAAGTTGCCCGAACGGTCCTCTGTTATTTCCCTGACAGAGTTATCTGCCAGACCATCGCTTTCAGTATAGTCCCTGAACCGGCCACCCTCAAAACGGATCAGTCCACCCCCCTGTGTCCCTAACCAGAGAATACCCCTGGAATCCTGGAATATTTTAAATATGGAGGAATTCGGTAATCCCTCCCGGATGGAGTATACTTCAAAATTATTTTGCTGAGGGAACAGGTTCACTGAAAATAAAAGGAATCCCAGGAGCAGAGAGATCTCAATCCTTTTTATCATAGTTAAGGAATTGATAATATGCTATTTAGTAAATTATCCAGTATAGAAGTTTTCTTCTTACTCTTCTTTCTTCAGAAAAATAAATTGTCCTCCCTCGTCTCCTGTATTCTGAATCGGCTGGAACTTAGGGGATTGTACTGAATTATTAATCACAGGGATTTTGATCTGACCATACAACTGGCTGGCATCATAGAATTTGTTTTCATTATTCCTCAATGCCTTCAGAAGATAATAAGCAAATACCGAATGGCCTTCACGTCCGCCATCCATGACAGGTTCAATACCGCCTGAAGTGATAGCGCTTCTTGACAACAGGTTATGAACCGTTGCATAATACCTGTCTGAATCTTCATAAGGAATACTTATGGTTTTGCCTCGAAAGATATCACCACTGAAGCAGGCATCAGAGATCAGCAGGGTATGTTTTGAATTTATTCCCCCGAGATAAGTCTGAATATCTGTATTGGAAATGTAGTTAGATACGGATGATGTTGTAGCATCAACAGGCACCCAGAATCCTTTGTCAAGATTTTTATTATACTCACCATGTCCGGAATAATAAATTAAAACATTATCATCCTTCTTTACGGATTTCATCAGCCATTCAAAGGCCTTGATAATGTTCTCCCGTGAGGCTTCTTCATCAAATAATGTCCTGAAATGGTCAATTTTATACTGATCTTCAAGAACTCCTTTGATGGTCTGGGCATCTCCGACAGCATTATTGAGTGGTTCCCATGCTCCTGAATAACTGTTAATACCAATAATGAGTGCGTAGTAATCCCCTATAACCATTTCCTGGTCAACGCGGGCTATATTCAAACCGCTCAGCGGATCTCCTGAACCTTTTGTTTTCTTGGGATCTTTTGATAGATTAAGGCTTTTGAAATCGCTTTCGCCTGTTTGTGAGAATACTGAAAACCCAATGAAAACAAAGCTAATTAATAGCGATGAAGTTTTTGTTTTCATAATTACGATGTATTAAGGTTTCGTACCCTGAAATATTTCTCTAGAATGTAAGAACATAAGCTAAATTCATTCCGCCAAAGGGATTGGGATCAACAATGATCCTGTTCTTCCGGATGGCTGCTGAATTATCATGATTCCTTGTATTTGATAATCCTTTTACTGCAACCCATACCACATCACTGACCCAGATAGCTGCTCCCAGGCCCATGAAAATATAGGATTGATGATGAGCTGAATTGGCCTTGTTATACAGATTGTCAAAATTGCTGCGTTCGGTTGAATTATTGTAATCCTCATACAGCCTGTCAGCATTGAAATACTGATAAACTCCGTATCCCGTCAATCCATAGGCAAGAATGGTTTTATAATAGGGTTTGATAAGGGCGTTTTTTGAATTTATAACAAAAATATCACCCAGTCCGGGTACAGGCACCGATAACAACGCTTTACCGGCTCCACCCGGTATTTCAGTGACCGATGAAATGTTCACTATAGCCTTTATCCTCCCAACCTCATCCACATCCTGGAAAATATCCCATACTATCCTTCTCTTTTTACCGCCTTTAATTGCGAACCCAACATCCCCGGTCATGGTCTCCGGATAGTAGTAAAAGTCCTCATCATCAACAAATGCCAGTTCAATTTCAAATTGTTCAACTGGGGAGGCATTTGCTATATCGTAATACACAATTATCTTGGTTCCTTCCAATTCGACAGCCTCAAAGCTGACATTGGTAATCCTAGCCCTGCTTTCCTGGCCTGAAATGATGCCGGGTAACAGCAATAAAATGGTACACATATAATGGACTGTTGATTTCCAGCACATATTTGCGTTATTGGGCTTATTATCAAAGTTACGATAAAATTAACGCAGAAATGTAACAATTGCTATCAGAAATGTATCATTCTCTTGAACTAATGCTCCAGATTCCTTAAATTTAGTATGCACAGAAGTGATATAAATTGTAATTTTATATAGAACAGAGACTTGGTAACCATTTTTTCAAAACAAGACCTCGCAACAGAGATGGTTTGGATTACAGGGATTTTACGGAATACTTAGTTATTAGTAAGCTATCTCAGAATGAAGTACTCCAAATTATTCACCTGTAAAAATTTCATACATTTTCTTTACAAGTTATTTTCAGAAACATTCATATATATCTGGAATTCTTAAATAAACTAAGGAGAATCTGTTATGAGAACACTGAAATTCCATCTACCTCGTGTTTTTGCTGCTATAATGTTACTATTATTCACTTCATTGAGCATTACGCTAGTAGCACAGGTGTATATTAGCACAGATGCTGGTGATTATCCTAGCGGGACTATTGTTCAAGGTGGTCCGGGAAATTATCTGGTAATTTTACCAAATGAGGATTATAATTTTACTATCAATAGCATACCATTAGTAGCTTATGATGCAACAGGTGATCTTACGTGGAGCTGGTCAGGGGATATACCTCAAGGATTAGCACTCCATAATCTAAACGGTGTAATATCAGGGACTCCAACATTAAAGTGTGTATTCCTTTTTAAAATCAAGGTAGTTGATGAGGATGATGGAGAGGATTCTATAGATTTCAGACTAACAGTAAATCCTGCTCTCACGTTCAGCCTGGGTTCTGACAAATCTTTCTGTACTGGATCCAGTACGATACTGGATGCAGGTACAGGATGGAGTTCCTATCTCTGGTCTGACGCTTCAGATGAACAAACCTTATCAGTAAACACTGCCGGCACCTATTATGTTGATGTTACTATTACGGATCATTGTATGATGAGTGATACTATTGAAGTAACGTCTGTTGTTGCTCCGTCTGCTGATGCAGGTTCAGATGTGAGTATCTGTTCCAACGGCTCCTACCAGGTAAATGATGCTTCGGCAAGCAATCACGGTGGGTTATTGTGGACACATAATGGTTCAGGCAGCCTGACAAATGCAGCAACATTAGCTCCTACTTATACCGCCGTTGCAGCAGATGGGGGGAATACTGTTGTCCTGACATTAACAGCCACCGGCAATGTACCGTGTGCAAATTTGCAGGATTTTATGATCCTGACAGTAACACCTGACAATACTATCTCACTAAGTTCAGCTGCAGGTACTGATAATCAGTCCCCATGTATAAATACGGCTATCACGAATATCACTTATGCTACTACCGGAGCCACGGGAGCCAATTTTACCGGTCTGCCTGCTGGAGTAAGTGGCGGATGGGCCGCGGATGTTGCCACTATCAGTGGTACGCCCACTGCTTCGGGTACCTTTAACTATACTGTCACCTTGACCGGCGGTTGTGGCGTGGTCTCTACGGGTGGGACTATTACTGTCACCCCTGACAATACTATCTCATTAAGTTCAGCTGCAGGTACTGATAATCAGACCCCGTGTTTAAATACGGCTGTCACGGATATAACTTATACTACCACCGGAGCCACGGGAGCCAATTTTACCGGTCTGCCTGCAGGAGTCAGTGGCGGATGGGCCACGGATGTTGCCACTATCAGTGGTACGCCAACTGCTTCGGGTACCTTTAACTATGCTGTCACCTTGACCGGCGGTTGTGGCGTGGTCTCTTCTAATGGCTCAATTGATGTTGTCCTGGTGAATACTATCTCACTAAGTTCAGCTGCAGGTACTGATGACCAGACCCGTTGTATCAACACTGTTATCAC
>CAZILN010000085.1:0-10864 GCA_964540005.1 uncultured Bacteroidaceae bacterium
GGATATCTCGACAGTGCGGCTTCCGAAGTACTGATCATAATAGGGCAGAACAATACCAGGCATGGTAAAAGCATTCTCAGCAAATACGGGAAACACCCTAAGATCTGGATTAAAGAGGGCAATTATAACTTCAGGACCCTGAACAGCCTGAGATATTATGCAAAAGCTTATTTTCACGGCCATTCGGTTGGAGGTAGTAATCCCTCCCTGCTTGAGGCCATGGCTGCAGAGGCATTTGTGATTGCCCATGATAACAATTTCAACAGATCCATCCTTGAACAGAATGCCCTGTACTTCAAATCTTCAGAAGATATTAAGCATATTATAAGTCAAATTGATCAGCACCTGAAGAATAAAGAATCCTTCATCACAGCAAACCTGAAGAAAATCGACTCAACATTCAGATGGGAACGGATCATCGATGAATATGAAGATCTGTTCCGGAAGGTTCTGGCTGATGGAAAATCATGAGGATTCCTAATAAATGAGACATCAACACAATGATTGTGTAAAAATTGGCTCAGGATGGTAAAAATATTACAGGAATCAGGCTGTGTAAGCGTCAGCTAATCTCCCTGAAATCATAGGCACCGGAGAGATCATCCAGCACCCTGGGAAGGGCATAGGATAAATTTTTCTGCGCCTTTATAGAGTCATGAAATACCACGATGGAGCCGTTGCGTACATTGCCGGCCACATTAGTATAACATTGCTGGGGGGTGATCTTCTGGCTGAAATCATAGCTGAGAACATCCCACATCATGATCTTGAATTCTTTCTTCAAATCGAGCAGCTGTCCGCGTTTGATCCTGCCATAAGGCGGCCGGAACAGTTTTGAGGAAATGAAATCACCTGCAAGTTTTATATCATCAATATACTCAGACCGGTTTACCATCCAGCCCTTAAGATGGCTGTAGGTATGATTGCCGACCGAATGGCCTTCTTCAACTATACGCTGGTAAATGTCGGGGTACTTTTCTACATTCCGGCCCAGGCAGAAGAAAGTAGCCCTGGCCTTGTATTCCTTCAGTTTATCCAGTACCCAGCTTGTTACCTCGGGGGTAGGGCCGTCGTCAAAAGTAAGGTGAAGGTGCTTTTCCTTGATATGCCTGGTGAAATGCCAGATCATATCGGGGAAAGCCCTGGTCAATATAAGTGGTGTTTTAACAAAAATCATTTTTAATCTTTTAACATTCTTTATCTCTGATTATCACCCGAATACATCATTACAACCTGCTGGAACCGTTCTTCCAGGTCATTCACTAAGCCATCTGTCGTATACTGCCTGGCAAGACGCACCGATTCCTGCATAATGTGCATCCTGAGCTGCTTTTCATAGTCCAAATTTACGGTATATTTTTGATCTGCAGTTAGAAAATACAATAATTCTTCTTCCATCAGGTCTGAAAGGACCTTCAGATAGCCGGTTGCCAGCTCCGTTTCACTGAGTAAAAAGTAGCTTTCAATAACGGGAAGCATGAAGTAATTGAAGGGCACCCTGCTGTGCGGTATTAATTCCATGCACCTGTCAAGGACTAACTTTGCTGAATCATCCTTCTCCTCAAAGATCAGTTCAAGAGCCAGCCGGCCGAAATTGTTGCGGATATTGGAAAGCATCCTCAGGTTATTTTCATCAAGATAAACAGCAGGGTCTGACACATTGCCCCACCTGAATTTATTGATCATATTATCGAACATGATCTCCGGTTCTATCATCCCTATCTGTCCCTGCCTGATCGGGGTACTGAGAGGAACCACCCGGTAAGCCAGTCCCTGTAACTGAAAATAAGATTCCAGGTTCAGGTAATATTCCCTGGCCACAGTCACGGCAAAATAAACAGGCCTCTCCCAGTTATTATTTTCTATAAGGTCCATAACCATCAGGCTGCTCTTGCTGATAGTTTCACGATTGATCTCCCATCTCATCTCAGGTACGATTTCATCCCTGTATTCCTCCCTGACCGTCCCGGTTTCCAGTATTCTCTCAGGATCCACAGGCAACCGGAATTTCCTGGCTGGAATGTAATCAATCCTGTCAGGGATGTTACCATACTTTTTAGTCCGGGGATCCTCACTCCTGACAAACTCCATCGCTTCCGAAAGGTCTACATATTCCTGTATCCTTGGGATCAGATAAACGATGTCCCTTTTCCCCGTAATATACTGATCCTTATCCATGGCCCAGGGAACCGGCGCTGATTCATATGCTTTCCGTGACATCTGTTCTATATACCATTCAGCGCCCAGGTAACTCAGGTTAACCACCCTGACATCTGTCCTGATCCCCTCCACTTCCTGGGCATACCAGAGCGGGAATGTATCGTTGTCGCCATTCGTAAATAAAATCGCGTTGGGAGCACAGGAATTCAAATAATTATAAGCAAAATCACGGGCTGTGTAACGACCCGAACGGTCATGGTCATCATAATTTTCTCTTGCCATAATCCCGGGTACAAGGACAAGGGCCGCCAGGGTGAGGGCGATAGGTGCAGCCGGCCCGGGCAGCTTTTTCCTTATTACATCAATAAGTGCAGTGAGTCCCAGCCCTATCCATATACTGAAAGCGTAAAAGGATGCAGCATATGCATAATCACGTTCCCGGGGCTGAAAGGGATACTGGTTCAGGTATACCACAACGGCGAGTCCGGTCATAATGAACAGGAAAAGCACGATCCAGAAATCCTTGTTATGCTTCCGATAATGAAAAACCATCCCTATTATCCCGAATAAAAGAGGCAGCATAAAGTACCGGTTCCTTGCCGGATTATCGGTCATGAAAGAAGGCAGATCATCCTGGGGACCCAGCCGGGCTTCATCAATGAAATTTAGCCCGCTGAGCCAGTTTCCTGTAAAAAATTCGCCATGACCCTGCAGGTCATTCTGCCGGCCGGCAAAATTCCACATAAAATACCTCAGGTACATATGTCCGACCTGGTAACGGAAAAAGAACCGCAGGTTCTCACCGAAATCCGGTTTTCTCCTCACCTCGGATTCCCCGTTCCGGTTGGTAATATTTATTGCCGTCCCGTTTACCTGTCCCCATTGTTTATAGGCTTCAATATGTTGCGGGTCAGCGCTCCACATGCGCGGGAAGAAGGTTGTGAACCTTTCATCATAGATCAGTTTCTGGCGGTTATATGTTACAACATATTCCCCGTCTTTCCTGGAGTAAACCTTCTTACCGTCTTCAGCCCCTGTGATGGGGGCATTATAATACTGACCGTGTATCAGGGGACTCTGACCGTACTGTTCCCTGTTCAGGTAATACAAAAGAGAAAATATATCTTCAGCATTATTCTGATCCATGGGGGGATCGGCAGCTGAGCGAATCAGGATTGAAGTGTAGGAGAAATATCCTATAACGATGACAGTCAGGGCTGTCAGGGCTGTATTCAGCACCACCTTTTTCTTCTTTAAGGAATACCATATTCCGTAAGCTAGTCCGCCAAACAATGCCAGTACAAAAACAAAAAGTCCTGAATTATAAGGCAGGCCGAAGCCATTTACGAATATGAGCTCAAATACTGATGCGATCCGGGCGATGCCGGGGACAATAATAAACAGCAGGAGAGCCAGTATCAGGACAGATATCAGGGCAGAATAGATGATCCCTTTCCTGCTTGCTTCATATTTCCTGAAATAATAGACAAATACAATGGCAGGTACAGCCAGCAGGTTAAGCAGGTGTACCCCTATTGACAACCCCATCACATAAGCAATCAGGATGATCCACCTGTTTGCATGTTTCTGATCCGCTATATTCTCCCATTTCAGAATAGCCCAGAAGACAAATGCGGTAAGCAGGCTGGATGTGGCGTAGACTTCGCCTTCGACCGCCGAGAACCAGAATGTATCAGAAAAAGTATAGGCGAGGGAACCAATCAGTGCAGAACCGATAATGGTGACAATATCCCCTGCTGATAATTCATTGCCCCTATTGACTATCTTCTTTACAAGGTGTGAGATGGTCCAGAAAAGGAATGATATTGTCAGGGCACTGGCAAGAACAGATAGTGTATTTATCCATCGGGCCACCAGGGTAACATCTGAACCGGCAAAAAGCGATAAAAACCTGGCCATCAGCAGAAAAAACGGAGCCCCTGGAGGATGGCCCACTTCCAGCTTATAGGAGGCGGCAATAAACTCACCGCAGTCCCAAAAACTGGCTGTCGGTTCCATGGTGAGATAATAGGTAATGAAAGCTACCAGAAATACTCCCCATCCTGCAATGATATTGGCTGATTTTAACTTATTGTACATAAATGGTCTGTATTGACTCTCCTCGCAGCTGAGCTGCGAGGCTTCGCCGATCTTTTGATTTCACTATTATTTGCGCTTACTAATCCCGAAGCTCTGCTTCGGGATTAGTAAGCAAGATTCAATAAAAGGGACAAATAAAGCTAATTTTTTTTAATAATATACCTCCACTGCCTGGATTTCCAGTAATCCCCTGCATAATCAACACCTATTCTTGGCCTTGTTTCAAAATCATGATTTATTCCGTCATCCTCCAGCCAAATCACAGGGGAATTGGCAAGATTCACCCCGTAAAATGACTTATCGATTTTCAGATACCTGGTCAGCCGTCCCGGACCTGTGACATCCTGCAATCCGCGTATCAGTACCGCCTGCGGAACATCAGCCTGTCCGGTTACAATATTCAGCATCCAGTACATCCCATATATCAGGTATACGTAGAGGTGCCCGCCTTCATGGTACATTATCTCGGTCCGCATGGTCCTGCCGGTCCTGGCATGACAGGCCAGGTCCTGTTCACCCCGGTAAGCTTCGACCTCGGTAATCATGCTTCGTATCACCCTCTCATTGCCTGTCTCCGTACCCTTATCCGGCACACGTACCAGCCACTTTCCTATCAGTCCGGGCGCCACTTCCAGTACGTCCCTGCTGAAGAATTCTGTTCCTATCCGTTTCATAGATTATCCCGTATTCCTCAAATTGTTCCTGAAATAATGTAAATCATTCCCTGTCCTGTTGATCATCTTCATCATCAGGCTTATCCTTATTTTCTTCCTCAGTCAAATCCTTACCAGGAATACCAAACAACAGTAGTGCATAGAAGAAGGAGAAGAAGGAGATACCGATATGTGTTTCCAGGGTATCCTCATTTAACATGGAAAGAAATCCAACCAGGAAAAACATCAGGAAATAGAAGTTGCCCCATTTTCGTTCCATGAAAACGGGTATGATGAAAGACCCAAAGATCCAGAGAAACCCAATTATCCCGAAACTGGCAAAAAAAGTAAGATACTGGTTATGTGCCCTGAGCCTCCAGTGTTCAGAAAGTTCGCTCATTGTATCCAAGTAATATTCCTTGTAGGCATCCGGCAGGTCCCCGTTCCCAACGCCAATCAGGAAATTCTCCCTGATGATAGAAAGCGCTGCCCGGACATACAATATCCTTTGGGTAACCGAATGCCCGCTGGGATTTCCCCCTTTACGATAAACATCCACCTGCCAGATTATTTCATATACATTGGGATAGATGCGCAGCCTGTCTTTATAAATATAGTTGGCCAGTCCGTTTTCAATGGCTTCAATATCCGATGGTTCCAGCCTTGCCACACCGGCAGAATCCTTCCTGAATCCTTTGGATGTAAGATACCTTATTAATGTATATTTGATCTCCTGATCCTTGAGGTCCTTCCCGCGGTAATCAATATCGCTAACGGTGTTCCATTCCTTTTCCAGTTCCTTTTCACATACATACAACCAGACATAGCGGCCGTTCTCTACCATCTGTTCTTCAAAATAATGGCGGTATTTATTCCCGTTTTCAGTGTATTCATCCAGAGCTGCGGGTTCTGTTTCCTTGATTGAATAGAATTTTGCAATGCTGCCGGTAATATAAGATAACCCAATCAGGGGAACAGTCAGTATCAGGACAAACAGGAACCATCTCAGGACCAGGTGTTCTATGCGGTTCATCCTTACCAGGAACAGTAAAGAACCCGTAATAAAAAATATTAAAATTCCGCTGTAAGACCTGAGAAGGAACAGGAAAATTATCATCCAGGCAACTGCCAGGATTATTCCTGTCTTTATTACAGGCCTCATCTTCTTACCCTGGTCGAAAAGTATATAGACCAGGGAGAAAATACTGATGTTGATCATCAGCGAAAACCTGATATGATCAATGAATATGGAAATGTCCCTGATGTCGTTAATCTCATAATCGACCAGCCTGAAAAGTATGGCACTGCTGATGAAAGTACTTACCAGGATGCTCCCTGTGAATATCCAGATAATTACTCTCAGCCTCCTGTAACTGACAAACTCTGAGGTCCCGATTATCAGCGGCAGGACCAGCAGGGGAAGTTTGATACGTATGTCATGTAACCAGAAAGAAACATCCGAAGAATACAGGAAACCTGCCAGATGTACTGCATAAATGGACAGGATCAGTAATAAGCTTGTTCTCCGTCGGAGATTCCGGAGTTTTCTGCGGAACTGTCCTTCCGCGATCCAGTTCAGCGCTAAAAGTATCTCAAAAACACTAGTAGAGAATTCTGATACAGGCAGACTCCCTGCCAGACCTATCAGTAATATGAAATAGATCGTGGAATGATCAGGTCTTTTCAGCGATGAAATTCTGTCAAATAATGGCATTTTTCGACTGATAATGAGCAGTTTAAGTACTCCTTAAATAAAATCCCCGGATAATTATTGAATTAATAAAATTAATTGTATTTTTGCGAACCACAAATTTAGGGAAACAGTTGATACAAGCCTGAATAAAACAGTAATACAGAATAAAGTGGATACATTAAGTTACAGGACAAAATCGGCAAATAATGCTACCGTCAAAAAGGAATGGTTCATTGTAGACGCTAAAGACCAGGTATTGGGACGTCTGGCCTCAAAGGTGGCCAAAATATTGCGTGGAAAGCATAAAGCCAATTTTACACCTCACGTGGATTGCGGAGATAATGTTATTATCATCAATGCAGAAATGATCAACCTGACCGGGAAGAAATTTACCGATAAGAAATATTTCAGGCATACAGGTTATCCCGGCGGACAGGTAACAGAGAACCCGGCCCGTATTTTCAACAAAAGACCCGAAGCATTAATCGAAAAGGCCATCAGGGGCATGCTTCCGAAAAACAGGCTGGGAAGAGAGTTGTTCAGGAACCTCTATGTTTATACCGGAACGGAACATCAGCATGAAGGACAGCAACCAAAGGAACTTGATCTTAATAAAATTAAATAGTAAGGATGGATCAAATTAATACTATAGGCAGAAGGAAAGCAGCAGTTGCCAGGATATATCTCAATGACGGGAAAGGACAGATAACTATAAACAAAGTCGATTACAAGGAATATTTCCCCGAAGAAAGGCTTCAGTATATTGTTGAGCAGCCGCTTAAAATAACCGAATCTGAAGGGAAATTTGATATCAAAGTCAATCTTTATGGCGGTGGTATTAAGGGACAGGCCGAATCCTTAAGGCTTGCCATAGCCAGGGCACTCGTTAAAATTGATCCGGAAAAGAAACCAATTCTTAAATCCTCTGGTTTGTTAACTCGTGACCCGAGAGAGGTTGAACGGAAAAAACCCGGTCAGCCAAAAGCAAGGAAAAGATTCCAGTTCAGCAAGCGTTAAGCTGGGGTCCTGTTTAGTATCCAAATTGAAAAGACTTCCGTACGCGAACTACTTTTCAATTGATAAAGAGAATGTAAACAATCTAAATAGAATCAATGCCAATTAAATCTTTTGAAGAATTATTAGATGCCGGAGTACATTTCGGACATCTGAAACGTAAATGGAATCCTGCTATGTCGCAGTACATTTTTATGGAACGCAACGGGATCCATATTATTGACCTGCAGAAAACAGCTGTAAAACTGGATGAGGCTGCTTCAGCCGCAAAACAGATTGCCAAATCGGGACGTAAGATCCTGTTTGTGGCCACAAAAAAGCAGGCCAAAGACATCGTAGCAGGAAGGGTGGAGCAGATAAACATGCCCTATGTGACTGAAAGATGGCCGGGGGGTATGCTAACCAATTTCCCGACTATCAGGAAAGCCGTCAAGAAGATGGCCTCCATAGATAAAATGGCTACTGACGGAACCTTTACCACTCTTTCGAAAAGGGAACGCCTACAGATTACCCGACAAAGGGCCAAACTGGAAAAGAACCTCGGCAGTATTGTTGACCTTACCCGTTTACCGGCAGCCCTCTTTGTGGTGGATGTTGCCAAGGAATACATCGCTGTTAAGGAAGCCAACCGCCTGAATATTCCTGTTTTCGGAATGGTAGATACCAATTCGGATCCTTCCAATATTGATTTCCCCATTCCGTCCAATGATGATGCATCAAAGTCTATTTCCCTGGTAATTAATACTATCTGTGATTCCATTGAGGAAGGACTGAATGAAAGGAAACTGGAAAGGGATAAGGAAGCTGTTAAGGAAGCCGAAGCAGCAAAAAATGCGGAACTTGATTCTGTAGACGAGGACTCTGATGAGGATCTGAAGACCATTAAACCGGATATTGACGAAGACCTGGAAGATACTGATGGCACGGTTGGAAGAAGGGAACGAATAAAAAGAACCCAGGCAGGCAAGATTTCCGACGAATAAATGTGCATGCAATATTACCTAACACTTTAATATTACTGATAAATGGCTGAAATAAAGACTGCTGATGTCGTTAAACTAAGAAAAAGCACCGGAGCCGGCATGATGGATTGTAAAAATGCCCTGACGGAGGCCGAAGGTGATTATGACAAGGCTATTGAGATTATCCGTAAAAAAGGACAGGCAATTGCCAATAAGAGAGCCGATCGCGAAGCCTCTGAAGGGGCTGTCCTGGCCAGAACCACTGAAGACCGTAAGAGCGGTGCACTGCTGGTTCTTAACTGCGAAACAGATTTTGTTGCCAAAAATGATGACTTTGTTGCTTTTGCCAGCAGTATCCTGGATCTTGCCCTGGAAAATGGGGCTGCGGACCTGGATGCACTGAAAGCCCTGGATCATAAAGGATTGACCGTTGAAGAGGCTGTAACCGAACAGGTAGGGAAAATAGGTGAAAAAATAGATCTGTCTTTCTATCATAAGTTCGATGCCGAACAGCTCACTGCTTATGTTCATCCCGGTAACAAACTGGCCAGCCTGATCGGGCTGAATAAGGCTGTCGATGATCCACAGGTTGGGAAAGATGTGGCCATGCAGGTTGCAGCTATGAATCCTGTTGCCGTTGATAAAGACCAGGTTCCACAGGAAGTGATTGACAAAGAAATTGAGATTGGCAAAGAACAGGCACTCAGGGAAGGAAAACCGGAGCAGATCATAGAAAAAATTGCTATGGGTAAGCTGAATAAGTATTTTAAGGAAAATACCCTGCTCAACCAGGACTTCGTCAAGGAGCATAAAAAGACTGTCGGCCAGTACCTGAAGGAGGTAGATAATGATCTTACCGTCACTGATTTTGTGAGATACGGCTTGAAAGATTAACTAGCAACAGAACGAATAACACTTAAATCTAAAACCGCAAAATTGTCTTTGCGGTTTTTTTTTGTCATTTTTGAAATATGGCAGCATACAAACGAATTTTATTAAAGCTGAGCGGTGAAGCTCTTTCAGGTGGCCAGGACCATGGAATAAACCATGAGCGCCTGAACGAATTCGCCTCACAAATCAGTGAGATCAGTGCACTCGGTGTACAGACAGGAATAGTTATTGGCGGCGGGAACATTTTCAGGGGATCATCAGGAGAGAAAGCCGGGTTTGACCGTGTATCAGGAGATTATATGGGGATGCTCGCTACCGTGATCAACGGGCTGGCCATACAGTCAACCCTCAGGGAACTGGGTACCCCGGCCCGCCTGTTTACTGCTATCCCCATGGAACCGGTCGGTGAACGGTACAGTAAAACCTCTGTTACAGAATCTCTTGAAAAAGGAGAAGTTGCCATATTCAGTTTTGGAACCGGTAATCCCTATTTTACTACCGATACCGCTGCAGCCCTGCGCGCCGTTGAAATGCAGGCCGATGCCCTGCTGAAAGGAACACGTGTTGATGGGGTATATAATGCTGATCCTGAGAAAGATGCCGGGGCAGAAAAATTCGATTCTGTCAGTTTCAACAGGGTGATCGAACTGCAACTGAAGGTAATGGACCAGACAGCATTCACCCTCTGCCGTGAAAACAAGCTGCCAATTATCGTTTTTAATATGACCGTAAGCGGTAACCTGCTGCGTATTGTGAAAGGAGAAAAAGTAGGTACCATTATCGAAAATTAAATATATTTGTGCTAAGGAGGTAAATTTCTGACAATGGACGATCTTGTGAATTTGGTCATTGATGATACCCGGGACAAGATGGGAAAGTCCCTGGAACATCTTGAGAACGAATTATTGAGAATCCGGGCAGGTAAAGCAAATCCCCATATACTTGACGGTATACTGGTTGATTATTACGGTGTTCAGACCCCCCTGAACCAGGTATCCAATATCAGTACTCCTGATGCCCGGACCATCATGATACAACCCTGGGAGAAAAGCATGATCGAACCGATTGAAAAGGCTATTATGCAGGCCAACCTGGGATTCAATCCGGTAAATAACGGGGAACTTATCAGGATCATTATTCCCGCCCTGACCGAAGAGAGAAGGCTTGCCCTTGTCAAGCAGGTCAGAACAGAGGGTGAGAATACCAAAATAGGCGTCAGAAATGTCAGGCGTGAAGCCCTGGGGGAACTGAAAGAGATGAAAAAGGACGGGCTTCCTGAAGACGATGAGAAAAACGCTCAGGCCGATGTCCAGAAACTGACTGATGAATATACTGAAAAGGTCGATACGCTGATTGAAGCCAAGGAAAAGGACATAATGACTATCTGATCC
>CAZILN010000086.1:0-5803 GCA_964540005.1 uncultured Bacteroidaceae bacterium
TGAAAACCGAGATAATTCTTGAACCCACGAATCCCTGCTTTTTGTCAAGTTCAATCCTCAGTTTGTTTGAAGAGACAAAAGCGATCTCCATTCCTGAAAAGAAAGCCGAGAACAGCAAGGAAAGCATTATTTTTAACAACAGGTAATTCATGCAGGGTCAGGACTTATCTTCCTTTTTTCTGAAATTTCTCCTTAAAGAGTACATGCCGAATGCAATAAGTGATATCAGCAAAAAAAGCCAGCTACGGGAGATGCCTTCATGGAATGTTTGATGTATTCCTGCACCCAGGCTCAGGATGGCAACGATCAGCCAGAATATTTCGAGAATATGAGCGCTTTTTTTATTCATCTTTAACGTTAACAGTGCCTTTGGTTCCCTTAAGTTTCCACCAGCTGAAACTCTGGTTGGCTTCAAATCCTTTTTGTCCGTAAAAAGTACCGTCATCATTCACAATACGTGAATAGGTATTTGAATAAACCAGCTCCTTATCCTCATCCCAGAACAAATGTTCGGTATTCAGCTGTTCATTGGTCTTCAGGTTCCTTATTTCCACATCATTCTTTGCTTCCCAGAGATGTTCCTCGTTATAGTAGATCACATAATTGGCCCGCATGGTCGATTCCACTTCCAGACTATCATCAAAAAAAGTAGCTGTCATGCCTTTGGGAAATTCAAAATAAGGTCTTTCAAGAGAGTTGAACTGCCTGATCTCATCTGCCAGTACCTTTACCTTGATATGGGCAGAATCACTGTAGATGATCTCGTATTTTTCTCCGGTTGCATCAGGCAGGATCTCCGATGAAGTAATGGTGTTAATCTTCTGGATATCATTCTCACAGGAGCATAAGAGCAAAATAATCAAAACTTTACAGCTTAATGCAAGGAGAATGGATGTCTTATTTAGTTCGTACTTTTGTGGTTTCATTTATCCAGCAACCAACCGTGTATGAATCTCCTTCCTGGAAACCCTGAAAGAAAACGGATTCCACATCGGGGAAGTATTGGGAATAGGTGTTTATCCTGTCACCGGCTTTATCTGCAACTGTTGTATCGAGGTTCTTTGCAGTGATGAACTTATCAACCGCCGCCCAGTAAATAGTGCTTTTTTCAAAATCATCATTGAAGCAATCCTTGCTGGCAGCATAGGCATCTCCAATAAGTATATAAGGCTCACCCCAGCCTGGTCTGTTTGAAATGGCTTTAAGGGCATACTCCCGGGCCTGCTGCGGTTGTTTCATTTTTGTATTGGTTACCACGCCCAGCTGGTAATAGTAATCTGCCTTTAAATTATTATCCTCTTCTTTTTCAATTGCTTCATGATAATACTTCACAGCTTTATTAAAATCCTCCCTGGAAACAAATAATCTGGCCAGGCTGAAGGCTGCTCCTGCGGAAGGTTCCAGGACGTACAGGTCTTCGGCTGCCCTGGTATACAGGGGGTCTTCTTCACAATCCAGGGTGCCGAGGAAAGTGACTACTTTTTTTACATAGTTCAGATCTTCTGTACGGGCTTCATATTCCGGACCGAAATAATTTATAAGTGATTTACAGGTAGGAGCCCCGCTGATGATGAACCCCAGATCGACAGATTCTTTAACCTTTAATGCATTGTCATCATCCGGATTGGTGGCCAGCAAAAAATCTAAGATATCAGATACCATGGCATAATCATCAATAACCTGCAGGTCTGTAAGGATGGCATGCTCAAATAACAGGTAGCTCGCTTTCATGAAAGTGGCAATTACTGCTATGGATGTTTTGTTCTTCAGGAGGGTAATTGATTCCTTAAGATAGGTGTACCCTTCCTGAAGTTTCTCAGGATCATTAAGCCTGTGACGCAGAAGATCCACCCCTTGCCGTCCGCGTACCGAACCGGTTTGCTTGTAATATTTAATGCGCTTGTCATAGACCATCATCAGGGTGTCAATCATTCCGGATTGAATACCGGCATCTGTTTCATCCTTGATGAACTCATTATACATTTTTGCCCCGTCAATGTAAATGTTCTTGGTTGATAAAGGGCATTCATTAAAGACAATTCTCCATGGCCCTATGGCATCATTGAAATTTCCATGTTTGACATATTCCCTGTAAAGTGACAGGTTCCTTATACATCGGATACTGTCCTCTCCGTGCCCGAAACGGGATTCATCTTCTACCCCTTTCTGTGAGAAGACCATGAGGGGAATGATCAGCAACAGGATATTAACCAGTATTATTCTGTTAATCTTATTCATAGAGCAAAAATTATTCGAATCTGCGCTTATAAAACCAAAAATCATGCAAAGTTACACTAAAACTTAAAAAAACGTATTTTTCCTGAATTAAATTATTATCCATAGTGCCCCTCTTACCCGTGTTGCATGCAAGGTTAAAAGAACTTCTGTTACTGCTGAACGGTAAACCTAATCCAAAACTTATGCCGGAATTTTTCAGCTGTTCTCCGTGCACCTGCAGATAGGAGTCCTCAAGATATCCCCCAAGGCGGTAATGCATCCTTTTCCAGTATCCTCTGAGCGCATCCCTGTCCGGTGTAAGTTCTAATCCCATATGCATGGCACTGCTGTTAACAAAATTCTGAGATTTACCAAAGATACTGGCTTCACTCCAGTTCTGCCGGTAATAATCAAATCCGAACGCTACTTTCTGCTTATAGGAAAAGTTCATACCCATACCAATGTTCTGTGGCATAACAATAGATCCGGAAACTGTATCCCTTTGCAAGATAAACAATGGATTAACGGTTGTAGAATCGCTGGTCAGAGCAGCCTGTCCGGGGAACTTATTAGTCATTGTAATAAACCTTTCAGCACCTACATTACTTCGGTTATCATATATAAGGCCGAGAGTAAGGTTATAATTTTCAGCAAAGGTTTCATGATATTGCAGGCCAAACTTATAGATGAATCCGTTCATAACGGTCCGCCTTTTCACAGCGCTGACAGTATAATCATTCTCCAGGGGGAAACTCAGAGATTTTTCAAACTCCATGGCTCCGAAAAGATAGGAGAAATTAACCCCCAGTGATAAGTGGTGGAACAACTCGATGGCAGTACCGAGATGGAGTTTGTTTATCCCTCCCGAGCCCTGATAATTATAATCCACAGAGCCAACATTCGGAATATAGTCTATCTCCTTGATATTGTAGCCTACAAAAGAATAGGGACTGACGCCAATGCTTGACTTCCACCACCTGGTAATTGGGAATCCTATGCTTATGTGATCAATATTTGAATTAGTTGCTATACGGGACAGATCACTGGTTTTATACAGCGTGCGCCGGATATTCATTCCAAAATCAAATAAAAATGACATGGTATCCTGGGCAGTATAAGAAGCGGGGTTCAGGCTGTTCAGCTGGTAATTGTCCCGGAGCGCCAGGCCAAGGCCTCCCATTGCCCTGCTATGGTCAGATCCTGATATGTTTAATTCTCCGATCCCGAAGCGTGAGTAAGGGGAACTGGTGTTTCTTTGTGCAGAAAGGTCAGAAAACTGATACAGGCATATGAAAACCAATAAAATCCTACCGAAGCTTCTCATTATGTGCAAGAATTCTGTTTAATCCCTTTAATATGAGATTTGAATCCACAAAGATGTGATTTTTTAATTTCCTGACAAAAAAATCAGCATCTCCTCCCGTCATCACCACCTTTAGATCATTATAACGCATGGAAAGCAGGTTTAAATATTCCTGGAGTTCGAAAAATATGCCTGATATGACCCCTGCCCTGATGGCATCAGTACTTGTTTGTCCGGGAAAATCATCCGTTTCCCCGGGTTCTATCAACGGCAGGTTGGCAGTAAAATGGTTCAGGGCGCTGAACCTCATCTTCATCCCGGGTGATATATTTCCCCCAAGGTATTGGTTCCTGTCGTTGATCATGTCAATAGTAATGGCAGATCCCAGGTCAATTATAAGTACATTTTTACCCGGATATACATCCCCAGCCGCGGCCGCAGCTGCCAGCCTGTCCATACCCAGTGTCTCCCTGGTTTTATAAAGATTTTCAAAAGGGAGAGGGGTATGAGCGTCCAGTTGGAGGAAGAAAACAAGTCCTTCTGCAAGGAGGCTTATTAATTCCTGATCATCTTTCCTGACAGTTGAAAGTATGGCATTATTTATCGGAAACCGGTTTAACAGTTCTCGGAGTGTGGCTGGTTCAATCACCGGCAGTGATATGCTGTGCAGGATCTCACTACCATCGAAAACAGCAAGTTTTGCCTGAGAATTTCCAATATCAATTACCAGGTTCATCTGAAGAAAAGCTTAATGGACTTAAAGATAATAAACTTCAGTTATCCGAAGATGATCACTTCTCAGGGCAAAACGGGCCCGGCCAGGATGGTTTCCGTTCCGGGGATATGATTATTTATTCGTACCTCAGGTTTTCTGCCGGGTTACTCCATGATAGTTTTAAAGCCTGGTAACCCACAGTCAGCAGGGCCAGTGTTATGACTATTAGAGCTGTGAACAGGAACAGTCCCGGCCCCATTGCCACCTTTTCGGCAAAAATACGCAGCATCATGTTCATCAGCAGGATGGACAAGGGGATGGAAATCAACAATGAAATCAGGATCAGTTTGAGAAAATCCACGACAACCAGCCTGAGGACCTTCACATTTGAGGCACCCATTGCTTTACGTATGCCTATTTCCTTGGTCCGTTGCTCGGTGGAAAAGATACTGAGCCCGAAGAGTCCCAGGTAGGAGATAAATATCCCGAAGGAGGTAAATATGAATATCATTTTTACAATAATACCGGCAATTTCAGATAAGGGATTCTCATATTCATCCAGGTAATAGTAATCAAATGGATATTCAGGATTGAATTTTTCATGGATGGATTCGATGTACTCCCTTATGGCAGTTCTGTCACCCCCGGCCGACTTTACAAATGCGATATCGCCCACCTCCTCGAAAGGGTAGATTGCCTTGTCCCCTGCCAGGCGCAGCACATTGTGGTTATAATTCCTCATGACACCTATAATGGTATAGGGCTCATCGAAAAGATAGAATCTCTGGCCTACGGGATCTTCAAGTCCCAGTGCATCAGCCACTGCACGGTTTATGACTATGGCCCCGGAACTGTCTGAAGGCATTTCTTCCGAGTAGAACCTTCCTTCCTCTATGTCCATGGCAAAAGCAGCAGGGAAGCCGTATCCCACCGGACAGTGCATGGCAAGGTCATTTGTTTCATCCTGTTCCAGTCCCCAGTTTACCTCCCCCCTGTCTACGGAATTCGGGACATAATCCGATGTTACCACGCTTTCCACCTGGGGATGCTGTAAGACTTCCTGCCTGAATTGGGGATATTTCTCAAAAAGATCCCCCCGTACGGGGAAATATATAATGTTCCGGCTGTCAATTCCTTCAATGGATTCGTTCAGCAGCTTTACCTGGCGATAATTGACCACGGAAATAATGATGAATACTATGGCGAACAGGAATTGGGTGACCACAAGGACCTTCCTGATGCCCAGGCCTTTTTTAGAATTAGCCCTGACTTTCCTCAATACGGTTACGGCTTTGAATGAAGACAGGAAGAAGGCAGGATAGGAACCTGCCACCAGGCTGGTTATAAGGAACATACCTGCCAGGCTAACGAGGATTACCGGGTCGCCCAGGCTGAAGCTGATGTCCAGTTCAAAGGCACGGTTGAACTCGGGCAGCAAAAAATCCACAGCCAGGATGGACAGGTTGATGGAGATGAAGGTGATGATCATGGTTTCCCCGATGAACTGCCTGATAAGCTGGCCACGCCGGGCTCCCACCACTTTCCTGATCCCCACCTCCATGGTACGG
>CAZILN010000087.1:0-12557 GCA_964540005.1 uncultured Bacteroidaceae bacterium
CCCCGCTGCTTGTTGTTGATAAGGAGGAAAAACTCCAGCCTCTGGTCGATAAGAAGGGACGGTTCATCCCCCATGAAAATATGGATGATGATTTTGTCAGTAAGTTTGTAAACCTGCAGAAATACCAGGATTTCTCAGGGAAGTATGTTAAGAATGAATATGATGAAAGCATCCCTGAAGGCACAGAAACCACGGATGTGCAAATAGCAGTATCACTTAAACATAAAAAACAGGCATTCCAGATTGCACGATATGTGCATAATTACCCTCACTGCTGGAGAACGGATAAACCGGTTCTGTATTATCCCATGGAAGCCTGGTTTATACGGACCACAGCCCTTAAGGACAGACTTATTGAACTGAATAATACCATAAACTGGAAACCGGTATCGACCGGAACCGGGCGTTTCGGTAAGTGGCTTGAAAACCTGGTGGACTGGAACCTCTCCCGTACCCGTTTCTGGGGAACACCATTACCTGTCTGGATGACAGAAGATAAGAATGAGCAAAAATGTATAGGATCCGTAGCCGATTTAAAGAATGAAATTAACAGCTCAGTTAAGGCAGGATTTATGAAAGGGAATCCACTGGCTGATTTTATCCCGGGCGATCATTCTGCTGATAATTATGAGAAATTTGATCTTCATCGTCCCTTTGTTGATGAGATCATCCTGGTATCAGAAAGCGGGAAAAAGATGTTCAGGGAACCTGATCTGATAGACGGGTGGTTTGATTCAGGGGCTATGCCCTATGCCCAGTGGCATTATCCATTTGAGAACATTGACTCCTTCGACAAAATTTTTCCGGCTGATTTTATCGCCGAAGGAGTTGATCAGACAAGGGGTTGGTTCTTTACCCTTCATGCTATTGCCGTAATGATCTCCGATTCTGTATCCTTTAAGAACATCATCTCCAATGGTCTTGTCCTGGATAAACTGGGAAATAAAATGTCAAAGCGGCATGGCAATGCTGTCGATCCTTACCAGACAATAGATACCCACGGAGCTGATGCCCTCAGATGGTATATGATCACAAATGCACAACCATGGGATAACCTGCGGTTTGATATCTCCGGAGTAAATGAGGTAAAACGAAAATTTTTCGGGACCCTTTTCAACACCTATTCCTTTTTTGCCCTGTATGCTAATATTGACAAGTTCTGTTTTAAGGAAGATCCCATAGCTCTTTCTGACAGGCCGGAAATTGACCGGTGGATCATCTCACTGCTGAATACTCTGGTAAAAGAGACAGGGGAGCATTATGAAGATTATGAACCCACCAAAGCCGCAAGAGCCATTCAGGAATTCGTCATTGAAAATCTCAGTAACTGGTACGTTCGCCTGAACCGGAAAAGGTTTTGGGGAGGATCATTCGACCAGGATAAGCTGTCAGCCTATCAGACACTTTATAGCTGCCTGGAAACCATTTCATTACTGATAGCCCCGCTTGTACCATTTTTTGCAGACAGGTTGTTTTCTGATCTTAACAGGGTAACCGGGCGGTTTACCGTGGATAGTGTTCATCATACTGATTTTCCGGATTTTGATCAGGACCTGATCGATAAAAGCCTTGAGGAAAGAATGGATCTGGCACAAAAAATATCCTCCATGGTCCTTGGATTAAGGCGTCAGGTAAATATTAAAGTTAGGCAACCCCTTAACAAGGTGATGATCCCTGTGAGTGAGAAGGGTTTTATGAAAAAGATAGACGAGGTTAAAGCCCTTATCCTGTCAGAGATAAATGTGAAAGAACTTGAATACCTCTCTGATACAAGCTCTGTGCTTGTCAGGAAAATCAAGCCCAACTTTAAAACCCTTGGACCCAGATATGGGAAAAATATGAAAGCTATTGCTTCAGAAATATCAAAAATGACCCAGGCTGATATTTCAGCATTCGAGGACGAAGGTGTATTTATTCTGAATATTATTGATAATAGTATCCAGTTAAGCCTTGATGATGTGGAGATTATCTCTGAAGATATCCCGGGCTTGCTGGTAGCTAATGAAGGCAATCTTACGGTTGCCCTTGATATTACAATTACTGAAGATCTGCGATATGAAGGAATTGCAAGAGAGTTTGTAAACAGGATACAGAATTACCGTAAGGAATCAGGGTTTGAAGTTACTGATAAGATCAATATCAGCATACTGAAGCACCCGGCTATAAACAAAGCAATTAAAAAACATTCGGACTACATCGCGATACAGACCCTGGCCGCTAAAGTTCAGCTGGTGGACCGGCTTCCGGAAACATCATCCAAGCAGATTGAATTGGAAGAAGATGTTTTTACCCGGCTGAAAATTACTCGGATAGATTAAGAACAGAATGCTATAATTAAAAATTTCTTATATTTGGCGAAAATTCAGTGATATGGGAGAAAAGACAAGATACAATGATGAGGAGCTGGAGGAATTTAAACAAATAATTCTGAACAAGCTTGATAATGCAAAAAAAGATTACGAGCTGCTGAAGGAAGCTATTACCCACGGTGAAAGTAACGATACTCAGGATACTTCTCCGACTTTTAAAGTGTTGGAAGAAGGTGCTGCCACACTATCCAAGGAAGAAGCCGGTAAACTTGCTCAGAGACAGCAAAAATTCATTCAGCACCTGCAGGCTGCACTGGTTCGTATAGAGAATAAAACCTATGGCATTTGCAGGGTAACGGGAAAGATCATTCCAAAAGAGAGATTAAGAGCAGTACCCCACGCCACACTAAGTATTGATGCAAAACAACAACAATAAGCAGTAAACAAATCCTGACAAAATATGAATGATTGAAATCTTTCGGTTTCAATCATTTTTTTATTTCCAAAATATGTCTATCACAAAAAAGTCTATTCTACTTATCATTGTTATCTTGATCCTTGACCAGATCCTGAAGATCTGGATCAAGACAAATATGAGCCTCGGACAGGAGATCCATGTCATAGGTAACTGGTTCATCCTTCATTTTACTGAAAACAACGGGATGGCCTTCGGAATGGATCTGCCCGGGAAGTTTGGCAAAACAGTACTATCCCTGTTCCGGATCCTTGCCATTGTTGCCATATCCGTTTATCTCTCTTATATGATCAAACAAAAGGCCCATAAAGGTTTGATTATTAGCATTTCTCTTATCCTTGCCGGAGCTATTGGCAATATACTGGATTCTGCCTTCTACGGGATGATCTTTTCAGACAGTTACGGGCGTGTCGCCACCCTGTTCCCTGCCGAAGGCGGATATTCCTCGGCCCTTCACGGACGGGTTGTGGATATGCTGTATTTCCCGTTATTAAAAGGAACACTTCCTGACTGGTTCCCCGTCTGGGGTAATCGATATATAATCTTTTTCCGACCGGTTTTCAATATTGCTGATTCATCCATCACCACCGGCGTTCTGATCATATTGATCTGGCAGAGAAGGTTTTTCAAAGTATCGGAGAAAACTGAAACAAGCACTGATATTCATGGTAGTTCATCAGGTTCTGAAAGTTCATCAGGTTCTGAAGTTCCTCCAGGCGATGAGGATACTGGCGGTGCGGATGTAGCAGTTGATCCGGTCGAAACTAAAGAGAAACCGGATACAGAATAATCAAACGGTTCAGACATCGACTAAACGAAGGTCAAGCTGCCTCTTGGCCAGGTTTACCCTGAAAATTTCCACTCTTACCTCATCCCCCAGCTGATAGGACTTTCCAGTTCTTTTACCGGCTATCCTGTAGTTCTCTTCTTCGTATTCATAGAAATCATCCTTCAGATCCCTCATCGAAACCAGGCCTTCACATTTATTCTCGGTTATTTCCACGAATATTCCCCATTCTGCTATGCCTGAGATAACACCATCGTATTCCTCTCCGATCTTATCACTCAGAAATTCAACCTGTTTAAGTTTGATGGATGCCCATTCGGCATCCATGGCCTTACGTTCCATTTCAGAAGAATGATTGCACCTTTTTTCATATTTCTGTTCGTTTTTTGAGGCCCCTTTATTCAGGTAATGTTCCAGCAGCCGGTGGACCATCAGGTCGGGATACCTTCTGATGGGAGAGGTAAAGTGAGTATAATATTCGAATGCCAGTCCGTAGTGGCCAATATTCCGGGTGGAATATATGGCCTTGGCCATGGATCGGATAGCAAGCGTTTCAATGATATTCTGTTCCTTCTTCCCGCGTACCTGTTCGAGCAGTTTATTAACGGAACTGGCGGTTTTTCTTTTACTGCTGGTATTTATATTATACCCGAACCTCCTGATAAAACCGGCAAATGAGTCCAGTTTATCCAGATCAGGCCGGTCATGTATGCGATAGACAAAAGTTTTTGTATTCCGGGTTACCTGCAAATGCTCCCCTTCAGCCTGTTTTGATTGCGGGGGTTTACCTATAAATTCGGCAACCCTTTTATTGGCCAGGAGCATGAATTCCTCAATTAGCTGGTTTGAAGCCTTATTTTCTTTATAATATATGCGCAGGGGGGTTCCTTTTTCATCTATTTCAAACTTTACTTCTACCCGTTCGAATGAAAGGGCTCCATTTCTGAACCGTTCCGTTCTCATGATCTGGGCCAGATCATGCAAAACAAGGATTTCTTTGCTAAGATCTCCTTTGCCCTGCTCTATTACTTCCTGTGCCTCCTCATATGTGAATCTCCTGTCTGACCGGATAATTGTCCGTCCGAACCATTCATTGATTATTTCGGCTCTCTCATCAAGCTCAAAAACAGCTGAAAAGCACAGCTTATCCTCATCAGGCCTAAGTGAGCAAACCTTATTTGATAACTTTTCAGGGAGCATTGGGACGACCCTGTCAACCAGGTAAATTGAAGTGGCCCTGTCGTATGCTTCCTGATCAATTATTTCCCCAGTTTTTACATAATGACTGACATCGGCAATATGAACCCCTACCTCCCAGTTTCCGTTTTTCAGTTTCCTGACTGACAGGGCATCATCAAAATCCTGGGCATCAGCCGGATCAATAGTCAGGGTGGGAACAGTTCTGAAATCCCTCCTCCCGGATACTTCTTCCTTACTGATGTGTTCCCTGATTTTATCAGCTGCAGCTTTCACTTCTTCAGTGAATTTATAGGGCAATTCGAATTCTGCCAGTATTGCATGCATTTCTACCTCATGTTCTCCCGGGTTTCCAAGCACCTCAACAATTTCCCCAACAGGGTTTTTGGATCCTTTGGGCCAGTCTGTGATCCTGGCAATGGCTTTCTTTCCACTGGTTGCTCCCTTCAGTTTATCCAGCGGTATAAAAAGGTCGTAGGGCATTTGCTTTGAATCCGGGTTCAGGAAAGCAAAATGCTGGGCTACTTCGATAATTCCTACGAATGTCTTCCTTGACCTTTCTATTACTTCAACAATTTCCCCTTCCAGCCGTTTTCCCTTACGGCGTGCATACAGATTAACTTTCACCAGGTCTCCGTTAAGAGCATGATTCAGATTGTTTCGAGAAACAAACACATCTTCCTGAATGTCATCAGAAACGATGAAAGCATACCCGAACCGTGTCAGATCAACCTTCCCCACTATGTAGCCACCCCGGGATTTCAACTTGTATTTACCGGTATAAACCTCGATCAGGTCTCCTTTTTCCTTCAGATAATCAAGCACCTGGCTTATCAGCCTTTTGTTATGTGAATCCGTGATCTCAAGCCTTTTTGCCAATTGCTTATAGTTGAAGGTCTGGCTGGGACTCTTTGAAAAAATATTAATTAATTCACTGGAGATTTTAGTTCGTGTATAAGCTGTGGTTTGTTTATTTTTTCCCTTTCTTGCCATTGTTGCTGTATTATTAGAATCATCTAAGTTAGGCATGAAAATTGGTTTTAACTTCCTTTCTTTTGCTATTTTTACATGAGCAAAGGAATTCTTCATGATTCATAAATTAGTTATTTACAATACATTAAGCAGGCAGAAGGAAAAGTTCGAACCCTTGCATCCCCCTTTTGTGGGAATGTATGTCTGCGGACCAACCGTTTATGGACCCCCACACCTGGGCCATGCACGTCCGGCCATTTCATTCGATATCCTTTTCCGGTACCTGAAACATCTTGATTATCAGGTGCGGTATGTTCGTAATATTACTGATGTCGGGCATCTTGAAGACGATGCTGATCAGGGGGAAGATAAGATAGCCAAACGGGCCAGGCTGGAGAAGCTGGAACCAATGGAGATAGTTCAGCAGTATACCAATGATTACCGAATGAAAATGAACCAGCTGAATGTGCTGTCCCCCAGCATAGAGCCCCTGGCATCAGGACATATAATTGAACAGCAGGAAATGATCAGGCAGATCATTAAACAGGGGTATGCCTATGAGGTCATGGGATCGGTCTATTTTGACATGGAACAATACAGCTCAAAGTATCAGTATGGGAAATTGTCAGGAAGAAAAATCGAGGACCTGCTGACCAATACGCGCAAACTGAACAAGCAGGATGAAAAAAGAAACCCCCTGGATTTCGCTATCTGGAAAAAGGCAGATCCTGAACATATTATGCGATGGCCATCTGAATGGAGCGATGGTTTTCCGGGATGGCATCTGGAATGTTCGGTTATGAGTACAAAATACCTGGGAGAAGTTTTTGATATCCATGGAGGCGGACTGGACCTGTTGTTTCCTCACCACGAGTGTGAGATTGCCCAGACAGTGGCCGCCAGCGGTAAGGAATCAGTAAGGTACTGGATGCATAACAACCTGATCACCATAAACGGGCAAAAAATGGGCAAAAGCCTGGGTAATGCCATCACACTGGAGGAATTTTTCAGCGGACAGCATGAATTACTTGAAGGTTCCTACTCGCCTATGTGCATCAGGTTCTTTATGCTACAGGCTCATTACCGCAGCACACTTGATTTTTCCAACGACGCCCTGCAGGCATCCCAGAAGGGACTGGAACGCCTTTTTGAAGGGATTTCAACCATTGATAAAATCAAGCCCTCCACAAATTCTACTTTTAATCCGGCGCAGATCGAAAGCAGGTTTTATGAAGCTATGAATGATGACCTGAATACTCCCGTTGCTGTTTCCGTTCTTTTTGACGGGATCAAAAGCATTAATTCGGCTGTGACCGGCAATGAACAGCTTAGTGCTGTTGATCTTAGAAAGCTCAGGGAGATCTACCACCTGTTTGTCAGTGATATCCTTGGACTTAAAAAAGAAAAGGACAGCAAGATGTATGAGTCCCTGAGTGCAGACCTGGTTGAACTATTAATCAGCATGCGCAGGGAGGCCCGCGACAGAAAGGATTTTTTGGCTGCAGACAAAATACGCGATGACCTGAAGAGTATGGGAGTCATACTCAAAGATACTGCAGAGTGTACTCAGTGGAGCATCGACAGAAAGGATTAAGCGTGTACGACTCCCGGGAAATACATATTGGCAACATTCCCTCAGGGTCTGAACATCCCGTACGCATCCAGTCGATGTGCACAACCAATTCTCTTGACACCAGGTCCACTGTAGATCAATGCATCCGTATCTTCAATGCCGGGGCATCCTATGTGAGACTGACTGTCCGTAATATCCGCGAAGCGGAAAATCTTCATGCCATAAGGGAGGATCTCATTCAGAAGGGTTTTGACCAGCCCCTAATCGCCGATGTCCATTTTAACCCGGCTATAGCACGTATTGCAGCTTCCCTTGTTGAAAAGGTCAGGATCAATCCGGGTAATTTTGCTGACCACGATATACGGTCAGAACTCCTTCCCCTGCTGAAGATCTGTAAAGAACATCAAACAGTCCTGCGTATAGGGGTCAATCATGGTTCCTTATCGGAAAGGATATTGAATGAATTCGGCAACAATCCGGAAGGAATGGTACATTCAGCTATGGAATATCTTGAGATCTGCTCTGAAGAGGGCTTCCGTGATATTGTCATCTCAATGAAATCAAGCAATACTTCGGTAATGATCAGTGCAAACCGCCTGCTTGTCGCTGAACTCATAAAGAGAAGGCTCAATCCGGCTATCCACCTGGGTGTTACAGAGGCCGGGGACGGAGAAGGCGGGAGGATCAAATCTGCTATAGGTATCGGAACATTGCTGTGTGAAGGAATAGGTGATACCATTCGTGTTTCCCTGACAGAAGCACCGGAAAACGAGATCCCAGTTGCAAGAATTATAATTAAGGCAGCAGAAAGTGAGCGCAAAGTACATAAGGGACAGTCCCGGCCCGGGGATCTTCCTTCACATGCCCGACAATCGGTTATATCAGTCCCGGATCCTGTGCCTGTGAGAACCATTTTGAATATAGGTCCGGACCAGGTACCCATAGTAATAAGTCATGCACCTGTTCATGCTGATATTCACGGAAGTATGGATTTTGATCCGCAGCCGGATTACCTGTTTATAATGAGTGACCATCCTGGCACAGCTTATCCCGGGGACAGCCCCCTCATCTTTCCCTTTCGGGATTGGCTCAGCCAGGATAAAATGCTTCCGAATACTTACCCTTTATATACCCTTCAAGAATATCATTCTGAGTCGAGAAAATCCGGTGTCCTGAATTTTATCCTTGTCAGTTCTGAGGAATTCGGCCCCACTCTGCTGTCCGCATTTCAGTCCGACAATAATCAGGTAATAATAGTCGATACAAATGCATCCTTTTCAATGCTTTCATTCCGGCAACAGTATCTTAAATTGCTGGAGTCGGGATTCTCATTGCCTGTAATTCTGAAATACAGGATGGAAATCCCGGACAAAGAGGAATTCATTATCAGATCTGCTGTAGATACAGGTGGGCTCTTAACAGATCGCCTCTTCCAGGGTATCTGGATTGAAAACAGGTATTTTGATGAGACCGTCAATGCTGAGTTAAGTTTTAATATCCTCCAGTCAAGCGGCAGAAGGATCTTCAGGACCGAATATATTGCCTGTCCTTCATGCGGACGCACCCTTTTTGATATCGGCAGTACCCTGACTGGCATCCGCCGTGAAACCTCCCATCTTAAACATTTAAAGATTGCCGTTATGGGATGTATAGTTAACGGTCCGGGTGAAATGGCCGACGCCGATTATGGATATGTAGGATCAGCCAGGGGAAAGGTTACGCTGTTCAGGGGAAAGGACCCGGTAAGAAAAAACATACCGGAAGGGGATGCAATTTCAGCACTGGTCAGCCTGATCAAGGCAGATGGTAAATGGATGGAGCGCTGAATTAATTTGCAGATGTTTTGAAATTTCAGAAGATAATAACAACAGTATGGAACTGTCCGGAATAAAAAACATCATATTTGACCTGGGAGGGGTGATCCTTGATATAGATGTATTAAGAACCATAAATGGATTCAAAGGTATCGGCCTGGGTGAGATCAGTGATACAAATATTGCCCATTCAAGTTTCCCCTTCCTTGAGAAGTATGAAACCGGGAAGATCTCTACAGAGGAATTCAGGGATGAGATCAGGAGAGCTTCCGGTACTGAAGTTGCAGATGAATTGATTGATACTGTCTGGAACAACATGCTTATCGGAATAGAACCGGGGAAGATTGATCTTCTCATAAGCCTACGATCACAATACAGGCTTCTCCTGCTAAGCAATACCAATGCCATGCATGAGGTGATTTACAATAACATGCTGAAAGAAACCACCGGGATTGGCAACCTTAGCGAACTTTTTGATGATGTATATTACTCACACACGATCCATATGAGGAAACCCGACAGGGAGATCTTTGAGTATGTGCTGAGTGCTGCCGGACTGGTGCCTGAGGAAACCCTCTACATTGACGACTCGAAAATACATATTGAAAGTGCCGCAAAGCTTGGTATAGTATGCTATCATCTTAGTCCGGATGATTCAATATTAAATATATTTACCTGATCATACAGGAAGATCGGCATGATAGTAAACGGACAACAATACCAGTCTATCTGGTTCGAACAATCCTCTGGAAAGATCCTGTTTATCAACCAGAACAAGCTTCCTTTTACTTTCTGTATTGAGGAACTGTGTACCACAGAGGAAGCTCTCTGTGCCATAAAGGAAATGAAGGTGCGGGGAGCTCCACTGATAGGGGTTACTGCTGCTTTTGCCATGTACCTGGCTGTTTGTGAATCTGCCTCATTTCCTGATCCTGTTGAATATATAGATCTGTGGTCTGAACGACTGGAAAATGCCCGTCCCACAGCCCTCAACCTGTCACTTATGGTAAACATGATAAGGGAGGCAATATTCTCAGCAAGCGGGCACCAGGACAGGCAGCAATTGGTCCTGGAGCTGGCTCTTTCAATTATGGAAGAAGAAAAGGACAGGTGCCTGGCGATTGGCAGGCACGGACTGGAACTGCTCAGGGATATCAGCAGAGAAAGAAAGTCCGGGCCCATCAATATTCTTACCCACTGCAATGCCGGATGGCTGGCAACGGTGGATTTCGGCACTGCTACTGCCCCCGTCTACATGGCCCATGACGAAGGAATCCCAGTCCATGTATGGGTTGACGAAACCCGTCCGCGCAACCAGGGAGCACGCCTGACCGCTTGGGAATTAGGTCAGCATGGTGTTCCTTTCACAATCATAGCAGATAATACGGGCGGGCACCTGATGCAGAACGGTATGGTGGACCTGGTGATGGTGGGTACCGACCGCACCGGCAGTACAGGGGATGTGGCCAACAAGATTGGTACTTACCTGAAAGCACTGGCTGCCAGGGATAATGGAATACCCTTTTATGTTGCGGCTCCTTCTACTTCAATTGATTTCAGTATAGCGGGCGAAAAGGACGATGTGCCAATTGAAGAACGGGACGATGACGAACTAAGACTGGTTGATGCCCTTGTGAATGAAAGCTTAGAAAAGGCCAGGATCATCCCGGATTCATACCCCGTTGCCAATTACGGGTTTGATATAACCCCTGCCCGGCTTGTTTCGGGACTTATAACCGAAAGAGGTATCTGTGAAGCCAGCAGTGAAGGGCTGAAGGGTCTGTTTCCTGAAAAGTTTTGACCATAAAGACTGATTTTCCATTGAACTTTTCATATCTGTGCCCAGATTTATTTAGCATTTTATATTTTAGCCCCATGATTAACTTAACAATTTAAATTATGAAAAGAATCACTTCGCTTTTAATGGCCGTAGTGATATCAGCCACCCTGGTCACCCAGACCGGCTGCTTCGGGTCCTTTAGCCTTACTAAAAAAGTGTATGAATTCAACGGGGAGGTTGGAGATAAGGTTTACGAAATAACTGCAACAAAGAACAAGCTGCATATTGAGCAGATAACCGGGCCACAGGAAGGAGAATGGGTAGATCTCGTTTTCAGTCCGGAAGATCAGGCCTGTTATGTTTCCACCGAAGGCGAAACTGCTAAGCTAGCAGAAATTGACCCCCAGGACGAAAGCATGCTCAATTTATTCCTTCCTGATGGAAAGATGCTTACGGTAGATAAGGATTCACGCGACAGGAGCCTGCTGTATGAATATCTGCCTGCCGTATCTACCCTTCTGGCCCACGAATGAAACTTGGGATCATATCAGATATTCATTCAGACCTGTTAAGTCTTCGGCAGGCTATCTCTCAGCTGGAGGACAGAAACTGTGACAGCCTGGTTTGCCTGGGTGATATAGTTGGTTTCAGCCATCATTATGAAGGAGATCTTCATCAAAGGAATGGTGATGAATGTATCAGGATTGTCAGGGATAACTGCGATCATGTGATTGCAGGCAACCATGATCTTTTCGCTGTTAAAAAAATGCCTGCCTGGTTCAGGGACCAGGGCTATCCTGAAGGCTGGTGCCAACTTGATGCGAATGAGCGAAAAAGGATCTCGGGTGATTCTGCCTGGTTGTATGAGGACGATTATCACGAAAACTATTCTGAGGCCTCTGTTGAATATCTTACAGGCCTTCCCGAAACAAAAATTATATGTGAGGGGATGATCTTTCTCTCACATTTTCTTTTTCCGGACCTTACAGGTTCGACGAATTTTTCACCCTCCGGCCAGGCAGATTTTAAAGCCCATCTGAAATTACTCCGAAAGAAAAGAACAAAAATTGGTATCATGGGCCATAAACACCCTGAAGGATATGCTGCTATTTCCAAAAAACAGACTGGAGTGTATGGGTTCAGAAGCAATCCCCTCGAGGATTTCCCGGTAATCCTCATAGTCCCGGCAATAACAAGGGGTGAGGTCCGGAACGGGTACCTTGTACTTGATACCGCCAGCGGATCTGTCGAATCCTTTCCTCTCGGTATGTTATAATGCATTAATAATTATGTTAATTTTGGCCCTTTATATAATTAGCATTTTTAGGAGCCCCATTCATGCCTGACATAAAGCATTCAGTTAGATTCATCCTGTATTTTGTTCTCCCTGTCATCCTCATGCTGTCATTACTGGCAGTCATATATTTTGATGCTGTCAGCTCAGTTCCCAGGTTTGTTCCTGGACTGCTGGCTCTAGTATTCATCCTTATTCTTGGCCTTATTCTGTTCAGGGCATACAGAGGTGAAATGCTTAGGGTACACTCTGAAAGGGAACTGAAAGATTCCAGGGATAAATATCACGCCATGGTTGAAACTTCAACCGAGGGGACAATGCTGGTACTCGAAGGAATTATGATATATGCCAACCTT
>CAZILN010000088.1:0-11970 GCA_964540005.1 uncultured Bacteroidaceae bacterium
AATTATAAGAATATATATTGAGCAGCAGTTTGATATCCCTGCCATGGAAATGACATCTGATGAAACTCTCGGTATGTGGAATGAGATAGGAAAGAAGGATGAGGAATTGCATCCTAAACTCAAAGATCTGCTTGGATTGGCTGACCTGGTCAAGTTTGCTAAAGAAAAGCCACTTCCATCATATAATGAATCCAACCTGAACAACGCCTATGATTTTGTTAGAAAAACCAGGCCGGTCATCGAGCTGGGTCCGACTGCTGCAGTAACTGAGAATGATGTTACAGTTACTGATGTACCGGATTCTGATGGTATAGTGAATGATATTCAAGATACTGATATTGCCAAACATGTTGATGCTTAGATTATGGGAGAACTGACATTCGCATATCCTGAATTTTTGTACCTTTTGTTTTTGCTGGTACCACTGGGAGCATGGTTTGTATGGCGGGACCGTGACTCACATGCCAGTGTCAGCCTGTCAAGCCTGAGGGCATTTGGCGGCAGCAGGATGGGCATACGCTTTTATCTCCGGTATTTCCTGTTGCTTGTTCGCCTTGCACTGGTGGCTGTTCTCATTATTATACTGGCCAGGCCACAATCTACGAACCGCTGGGAGAATGTCACCACGGAAGGAATAGATATAATAATAGCACTGGATATATCTTCAAGCATGCTGGCTCAGGATCTGCAACCAAACCGGCTCGATGCCTCCAAGGATGTGGCGATTGAGTTCATTTCAGGCAGGGCATATGACAGGATGGGTCTGGTGGTCTACAGTGGTGAAAGCTTTACCCAGTGTCCCCTTACCACCGATCATGCTGTACTGATCAACCTGTTCCAGGACATTGAAAGCGGTATGATAGAAGACGGTACAGCTATAGGGATGGGACTTGCCACTTCTGTAGCAAGGCTTAAAGACAGCAGGGCAATGAGCAAGGTCGTCATCCTTCTGACAGACGGGGTAAACAATATGGGATCGATAGCCCCTGTTACCGCTGCAGAAATAGCCAGTTCATTCGGAATACGGGTTTACACCATCGGGGTAGGGACCAACGGGATGGCCCCGGTACCGGTACAGACCCCTTATGGGAAAAGGATACAGAACGTACAGGTTGAAATTGACGAGGACGTGCTGGTCCGGATTGCCGATATTACCGGAGGCAAGTATTTCAGGGCAACAGATAACCAGAAACTGCTGGAGATCTACCAGGAGATCGATGCCATGGAAAAATCAAAGATAGACGTTAAGGAGTACAGTAAGAAGCAGGAAGAATATATGAGTTTCGGTTTACTTGCACTGGTTTTGCTGTTGACAGAGATCATTGGCAGGTACCTGATAGTCAGGTCCGTACCTTAATATTATGATTATATTATGTTCAGGTTTGCCTATATAGAAAATCTTTATTTATTGTTGCTGATACCGGTACTGGTACTTGTATTCATTATTCTCATGCGGCTCCGAAGGATAGCACTCAGGCGTTTTGGCAGTCCTGAAATAATGAAGCAGCTCATCCCAGAAGCCTCGCCGGGAAGGCATATACTCAAGTTTATACTTCTCAGCCTGGCACTTTCATCCGTGATAATAGGTGTGGCCAGGCCGCAATTCGGCAGTAAACTCCGCGAGATAAAGAGGGAAGGAGTAGAGATCATAATTGCACTGGATGTGTCCAATTCAATGATGGCAGAAGATATTAAACCTAACAGGCTGGAAAGGGCCAAGCAGGCTATTTCAAGGCTGGTTGACAGGCTTGTAAATGATAAGATCGGCCTGATTGTTTTTGCCGGGGATGCTTATATTCAGATCCCCATTACCACGGATTATGTTTCGGCCAAGTTGTTTCTCTCGGCTATTCATACGGATATTGTACCCAAACAGGGTACTGCCATAGGTTCGGCTATTGAGCTGGGAATGAAATCTTTTGGTCCGGGTGAAGAAACAGGAAAGGCCCTGATCATAATAACCGACGGAGAGAATCATGAAGACGATGCTGTTGAGGCAGCCGCAAGAGCAGTGGGAAAAGGCATTACGGTGCATACGGTAGGCGTAGGGCTGCCCCAGGGGGCTCCCATCCCGGTTGATCCGGGCTCCAGCCAGCCCTCTTTCAGGAAGGACAGGGAAGGTAACACCATTATCAGCAAACTGGATGATAAAATGTTGCAGGAGATAGCTGCTGCCGGTAACGGGGTTTATATAAGGTCAGGTGAAGCGCGACTGGGCTTGAATACCCTTTTTGATGAGATCAACAGGATGGAAAAGCAGGAGCTTGAGGCCAGGATCTATTCCGATTATGACGAGAGGTTCCAGTATTTTTTCGGTCTGGCCCTTATATTGCTTTTTATCGAATTCTTTATACTGAACAGGAAGAACAGGTGGATGGGGAAAATAAAAATCTTTGAGTAATGAGCAGACAATTCTTTAAAAGGAAAGTAATTATTACGGCATTGGCGCTTCTGCCTTTCTGTGTATGGGGACAGGCAGAGAGGAAGTATATACGCCAGGGTAATAAATTGTATGAGAAAGAATCCTATGATGATTCAGAAGTACAGTACCGTAAAGCGCTGGAAAAAGATGAGCAGTCATTTATGGGTGAATTCAACCTGGCCGATGCCCTTTATAAACAGGAAAAATATGAAGAAGCCATCAGCAAGTTCAACCGGATGGCAGAAAATGAATCAGATAAGGCAGGCCTTGGGGCTCTCTATCATAACCTTGGGAACTCCCTCCTGCAATCGGGTCAGCTTGAACCCAGCATTGAGGCATATAAAAACGCTCTGAGGAACAATCCGGACGACCTGGAAACAAAGCATAACCTGGCCTACGCCCAGAGCCTGTTACAACAACAGCAACAGCAACAACAACAGAACAAGGACCAGCAGAACCAGGACCAGCAGCAACAGGACCAGCAGAACCAGGATCAGCAGAACAAGGACCAGCAGCAACAGGACCAGCAGCAACAGGATTCTCAGGAGAATGAACAGCAGCAGCAACAGCAACAGGACCAGCAAGAGCAGGAGCAGCAACAGGTTGAGAAAATATCAAAAGAGGATGCCGAGAGGATACTTGAGGCCCTGAAGCAGGATGAACAAAAAGTACAGGAAAAACTTAAAAAACAAAAAGCCCAGGCCAAAAGGATCAGGGTACTGAAAGACTGGTAGCAATACCGGTAGTATGAAAAAGCTGATACGACATATTATTCTTCTGACGGTGTTATTTATCCCGGGATGGGCCTTCCATGCCTCCGGCCAGGGTATCAGTGTTCAGGGCAGTGCCCCGGGGGCGGTCCGCTCAGGAGAACAATTCAGGCTTAGCTATACGGTAAATGCAAATCCCTCTTCTTTCAACGGTCCAGCGCTTAATGATTTTTATCTGCTGAGCGGCCCAAACCGGTCCAGTAGCACTAGTATATCCATTGTAAACGGCCGGCGTACACAGAGCACGACTATTACATTTACCTATTACCTCCAGGCTACAAAGCAGGGGAAGTTCACCATTGCTCCTGCTACAGCTACAGTTGACAGGAAGCAGTACCAGTCAAATGCTGTGACGGTGGAAGTGGTGAAAGGCAGTTCGGCCCCTTCACAGCAGCAGCAACAACAGGCACCAGCCGGCACCCAGGGCGGGACGCCTGCCGGGGCCGATGACCAGATATTTGTACGCATACTGACCAGCACCAGGGAGGTCTACCAGGGCCAGCATATCGTAGCTACCCTGAAACTGTATACACGCCTGCAGGTAAACGGGCTCGGGAAAAATAATATTCCGGATTTCAATGGTTTCTGGACCCAGGAAATCCCCCAGCCAACACAGATATCCCTGCAGAGGGAAAACATAAACGGGATTATTTACAATACCGGGGTTATCCGCAAAGTATTACTCTTCCCGCAGAGAACCGGGGAGATAGAAATAGAGCCTTTTGAGCTGGAAGCAATAGTCAGGCAGAAAGTGAGTGGGGGACAGGGTGGCGTATGGGATGACTTTTTTTCCAGCTATACCAATGTTTCCAGGATGCTTGTTTCCCCCGGTGTTACAATACGTGTATTACCACTACCTGACGGAAAGCCGGCCTCCTATAAAGGGGCTGTCGGTAAGCTGAGCATGAAATCGGAAATCGACAAGACCGAGGCCATGACCAATGATGCGATCACCCTGAAATTTACAGTTAGTGGAAACGGGAATGTTAAACTGATTGATGCCCCGGATATCAAATTTCCCCCGGATTTTGAATTCTATGATCCAAAAGTTACAACAAATATTAAAAATACCGAATCCGGCCAGGCTGGCAGCAAGACATTCGAATTCCTTCTAATTCCAAGACATGCAGGTACTTTCAGGTTGCCTCCCGTTCAATTCAGTTACTTTGACCTTTCAGATAAAAGCTATAAAACCACCAGCAGTCCGGAATACACCATAACCATCACCAAAGGAGAGGATGCTCAGCAGATCAATATTGTTCAGGGACTCTCGCGTGAGGAATACCAGCGGCTGAGCACCGATATTTTATTTATTAAGACAGGAAAGTTCCGCCTGCTGCGTAAAGGCAGTTACCTGTTCGGATCTGGACTGTTCTATCTTATATATGCCGCTTGCCTGGCGTCATTCATATTTATTGTCATTTTGAGACGTAACAGGATCAAAAGAATGCAGAATGTTGAAATGGTAAAGAACCGAAGGGCAAACAAACTGGCCGCAAAAAGGCTGAGGATCGCCCAAGGCTGTTTGCGCAACCAGCAGCGAGAAGAATTCTATGAAGCAGTTCTCAAAGCCTTCATGGGATACCTGAGTGATAAACTGAACATCCCCGTTTCAGATCTGACAAAGGACAGGGCCGTGGAAACCCTGCATCATTATAACACGGATAAAGATCTTATTGATGCCTTTATGGAAGTTATAAGTACATGTGAGATAGCCAGGTATTCCCCTATGGGAGAAACTGAAGAGATGAATAAGATATATGCAGATTCGGTCAGGATCCTAAGTGATCTTGAAAAAAACCTGAAAAGATGATGAGACCCTTATTCATATTAGTTTTGACTGTTATTGGTCTGAGCCCTGTACTGGCCTGGGATCCCGATTCAACGATCCTTACGGGCAACGAGCATTATATCAATAATGAGTTTGAACAGGCAGTGGCAGCATACCAGGCTGTGATAGATTCCGGTTATGAATCGGCAGAATTATACTTTAACCTTGGGAATGCCTGCTTCAAAACAAACCAGCTGACACTGGCCCTGGTAAATTATGAACGTGCCCTGATCCTCGATCCCAAGGACGAGGAAATCCTGCACAACCAGCAGCTGGCCCGCTCCTTCCTGACAGATGAGATTGATGTCCTTCCTGAATTTGTCCTGAGGCAATGGTATATTTCAATAATACGGATCCTGAGGTCTGACCAGTGGGCCATTATCAGCCTGGTGAGTTTCATTACTGCCCTTATCCTGTTCCTTTCCTACCTGTTCAGCAGCCGGATAGGTATCAGGAAATTATCATTCTGGCTGGCCGTAGTTCTCATGATCTCATCAGGCGTTTCATTCGGTTTTTCCCATAAAAAGAAACAAATTGATACAGGGCACAATATAGCCCTGATCTTTTCCCCTTCAGTAACCGTAAAAAGTTCTCCTGATGAAAGCGGGACGGACATATTCCAGTTGCATGAGGGCACAAGGGTAATCATTGTAGATGAACTGGGTGACTGGCGCGAGATAAAGATCTCGGATGGAAACCAGGGTTGGGTCAGGCTTTCGGATCTTATAAAAATATAAGGTTGTTCTCTCCAAGGATAATTGCTCTGGTCAGGAAGAACAAAATTATAGCTCTATATTCCTTATCTTAGCAGTAATTGAATTTTTAAATGATATGAAAAAGAAAAAGCCTTCACAGGAAGAGATTGCAGATACCCTGAACTGGGGAACCTGGCAGAAGGAGCCATCTGAATTCCCCTGGTTCTACAGTCAAAAGGAAATCTGCTACATACTGGAAGGATCGGCAACAGTGGTAACATCAAATGGGGACACTATAGAGTTTGAAGCCGGCGACCTTGTTGAATTTGAAGAGGGACTCGAGTGCATGTGGAAAATTGATCAGAAGATAGTGAAACGATATCAATTCGGCTGATCATGAATTCTCTTTTCCTGGTTATTTTCGCAGTTATCGGATACCTGGTTGCTTACCGCTTCTACGGAAAGTGGCTGGGAAATAAATTGTTTAGCCTCTCCAACAGCAACCGCATGCCTTCCCATGAGTTCCGCGACGGGATAGATTTCGTCCCTACAAAAAAACACATCATTTTCGGGCATCATTTTACTACCATAGCAGGTCTCGGGCCTATTGTAGGACCGGCAATAGGAATTATCTGGGGATGGGTACCTGCCTTTATCTGGGTAGTCCTGGGCTCTGTTTTTATGGGTGCCGTTCATGATTTTTCCACACTCATCGTCTCAGCAAGGAGCCAGGGTAAAACCGTTGGCGATCTTACTGGAGACCTTATCTCACCTGGCACTCGTTACAGCTTCCAGTTTATCATGCAGTTCCTTTTATTTATTGTACTTTCCGTTTTTGCCATGATAGTAGGCGTATTGTTTGAGCTCTATCCGGAAGCTGTATTTCCGGTATGGATGCAGATCCCTATTGCAATAGGCCTGGGCTGGGCTATAAGGAGGGGTTGGAACGATCTGTTATTCAGTATCATTGCCGTATTACTCATGTATGCTACTGTGATCCTCGGGGTATACCTTCCCATCACTGTGCCACCCATTGCCGGTTCTTCTGTGGTCACCTGGTGCATCATACTGTTTGTCTATGTGTACTTTGCTTCCACGGTACCGGTACAGAAGCTATTGCAGCCCAGGGATTATATTAACTCACACCAGTTGTTGATTGCCATTATCCTGATACTTATTGGTGTTGTGGTAGCCCATCCGCAAATTACTGCTCCTGCCTTTAACAGTGCTGCATTTTCTGATACTACCGACATACCAAAGCTGATGCCTGTACTTTTCATCACCATAGCCTGCGGGGCTATTTCAGGCTTCCACTCCCTGGCCAGTTCAGGCACCACTGTCAAACAGGTGGATAAGGAGAAGGATACCCTGTTTATCGGCTACGGGGGGATGCTCTTGGAGAGTTTCCTTGCGGTGCTTGTTATTGTTGCTGTGGCAGGGGGACTTGGAATGGGACTGGAAGAAGATGGAAGGCTCTTTACCGGACTGGATGCATTCAGGTATCATTATGCATCCTGGACCTCATTCAGTGGTATTGATGCCAAGCTCAAGGCCTTTGTGATAGGAGCCTCAAATTTATTCAGTTCATATGGTATCCCGCCCCTGATCGGTAAATCAATGATAGCTGTGTTTATTGTCAGCTTTGCGAATACTACACTTGATTCTGCTGCCAGGATACAGAGGCTGTCCCTGCAGGAGATCTTCAGGAAAGCCGACGGGACGGTCAGGAAGCCGATGAATAACAGGTATGCAGCTACCTTTTTTGTGGTTGCTGCGGCTATGGTGATGTGCTTTGTGAAACCGGGTGCTACCGGCGCGCTGATACTATGGCCTATGTTCGGTTCACTGAACCAGTTACTGGCTGCCCTGGCTCTGGGAATAGTAAGCTTATACCTGCTCAGGAAGAAGAAGAATATATTCTTTACCCTGATACCCATGCTTTTTGTGCTGGTGGTCACCCTCTGGGCGATGATCATAAACCTGGTAACTTTTATGAAAGATAATGATTATATACTGGTCATCATGTCAGTCATAATCCTGACACTGACTTCCTGGCTCCTGATCAGCGCCCTGAAGGCGGTTTTCAGGTATAATACCCTGGTCAGAACCGGATTGAAAAAGACTTGAAACCCTGGTATTCACCCGGTTCAACATATATATCTGTCACCCGTCCTGATACCGGGCCCTTTCTGCACCACCTGATAAATTGCCGGAGGTTTTCTTCTTCCCCTTCAGCCTCTATGTAGACCGCCCCATCATATTCGTTTTTTACAAATCCCCTGATGCGGTATGCAACTGCCATATTTTTTGCCGTATAGCGGAACCCTACACCCTGAACACTTCCTGTAATTCTGATATTATAATGTTGCATCGGTGCCGCGAATTTTTATAACTTGGTATCCGGTCCGCGACAAGTTATAAAACTAAAGCCAGAAAATAATGTTTGTCTATAAGGTTCTGGATGTCTTTTTCCTGGTGTTTCACACCCTGCTTGTACTGTTCATTCTCTCGGGCTGGATATGGAAGAGGACCAGGAAAGCTAACCTGGTTGTCATTCTGCTGACTGCGGCCTCGTGGGGTGTGCTTGGAATATTTTATGGTTTCGGATACTGCCCCCTGACGGACTGGCACTTCAATGTACTTAAGAAACTGGGCAATCATGATCTGCCGATGTCATATATTAAATATCTGGCTGACAGGATATCAGGACGGGATTTCAGCCAGGAACTGGTGGACCTGGTAACGCTGCTGGGATTGATCTTCGCAATGATATGCTCCGTTTATGTTAACCTCATAAGGAAGCTGGTTGCCTGGATTTTGCTGCAGAGAAACAAATCAGGACAGAAGGCCTGAACAATAAACACTGGAATTTGTTATTATATTGAAAATTGGAACTAATGAAAGCATTACAACAACTATTAATCATTCTGTTAATGACAGCAACAACTTTAAATGCCGGTGCGCAGGAAAAATATAAAACACTCTATGATTTCCAGGTAAAGTCTATCAGCGGATTCAATTATGACCTTTCCCAGCACAAAGGAAAAAAAGTGATGATAGTAAATACTGCGTCGAAATGCGGACTTACGCCCCAGTATGAAGAGCTGGAGGCCCTCTACCAAAAATACGGAGGAGAAAATTTTGTTATAATCGGTTTTCCAGCCAATAATTTTCTAGGTCAGGAACCGGGCACTAATGAGGAGATCGAAGAATTTTGTAAAATCAATTATGGGGTCAGCTTTCCCATGATGGCTAAAATATCTGTACAGGGTAAGGATAAACATCCCCTTTATCAATGGCTGACCAGTAAAGAAGAGAACGGTGTCATGAATGCCAAGGTCAAGTGGAATTTTCAGAAATACCTTATTGATGAAGAGGGGAGGCTGGTTGATAGTGTCAACCCGCAGGTAAAGCCGGATAATGACAGGATCATCCGGTGGATAGAAGGAATCGAAGGAGAGGATTAACCTGCATCAAGGTCGAAAAAGGCCGTATAGCTTACTTCATCCTGTACTTCGGTGACAGCTACCATCATCTCTGCTTTAGTCCACCTGCCTGATGGGTTCTTTATCCTTATCTTCCTGTGTTCTCCGGTAATCTGCTTTCCGTTCGCTGTAAGGATGCCTGCTATCATGGTATCATAATCAGAAATGTCACCGGGAAACAGCGTGCTTACCGGCTGCCTCAACATGTCTGTTCTTTTACAGCTCCAGAATTTTTCAGCTGCTGCATTCATGTACAGGATATTGTTTGCGGCATCTACGGTTATTACCAGGTCAGTATGCTTGTCAAAGAGCTGGAGTAACCTGTTCCTTTCTTTTTCTATCCCGGCATGCCTGGCTTCCAGCTCTGTCCTGGTCTGACTCAGCTGCTTCTTCAATTCAAGACCCGAAAGTTTCAGTTTTTCTTCCTGTATTTTAAGCTGGTCAGTCTGTTTGCGTGTTTCAATCTCCATCAGGCGCTCATTGGTGATTTCATTAGCGATATAAATGACCTTCGCTACTTCTCCGTACATATCATTCACAGCACTGTATGTGGAACGGAACCATTTTTCATCCTCGTATTTAGTGACATTCTTCAGCTGTCCCTGGAAAGCTTTTCCCTTGGTAACATCCTCCCATATCTCGTTGAAACTTTCAATATCACGTTTATCGAAGAGGTCGAAAACACTCATCTGTTGCAGTTCAACGGGGGAGAATTTCATTGTCTGCTCAAACAGATCATTGCATGTTATGAATTTTCCATCAGGGGCGAACTCAGCCCTGATATTCAGACGATTGAGTGCTTCTATCTGGCCCTCATAGTCAAGGGATTGCTTTTTATGTTCCGTAGTATCTATGGCCAGGAACAGTATTTTCTGGACCGATCCGTCCTCTCTTCGAACACAGGTGTACGTCGCCATGGTCCACAGGTCCTGTCCCAATTTGGTCATGTGCTTCATGTACCCCTCGTAGTGCTTTCCTCCTCCCCCCAGTCTTTCCCATATCTTATTGAACCATTCCTGGTCCTTCTGATCGATGAACATGGAAATATGTTTTCCTTCTACTTCAGTATTGCTGAAATACCCCATCATTCGCAGAAACTTGGTATTGGCGTAGATAAGTGTCCCGTCAGTCTCATATTCAGCGCGAATCAGGGTATGGTTGACCGAATTGGTGAAGCTTATGAATTTTTCGGCCTGCTTGGCTGCTTCGTCCCGGGTCATTTTCAATTCTTCCATGTTACGTCTCATCCGGTCTTCCTGCATTGCAAGAGTTTCTGCCTGGTTGCGTGATTCCTTAAGTAATTCTGAGGTCCTGATATTACTCTTAAGGCTTGAGAGGGTCATGGCTATGCTCTCTGCAATACTTTCCACAAATTGTATCTGGTATTGCTGAATTTTATGGAATGATGCCAGTTCTATGATACCCAGAACGTCCTCCTGTATCATCAGGGGAACAATGAGCAGATGTTTTGGGTTTGCATGTCCCATTCCGGAAGTAATACTGAGGTAATTCTCAGGTATATCAGTTATATAAATGCTCTGCCTTTCCATGGCGCAGGTGCCTATCAATCCTTCATCAATACTGACCTTTTTATCTGCAAATTTCTTACGGTCATAGGCATAACATGCTTTCATATCAAAATACATTCCTGTTTCACTATCTTCTTCTGCCAGGTAAAATCCACCCTGGTTGGCTTCGAGATACTTGACCAGGCTGGAAATGATATTAAAGGAAAACCCTTCCATATCACTGGCGTGTATGCGCATGATCTCAGCAAACCGTGCTATACCTTCCGATACCCAGTTTTTCTGATCGTCCTCTTTCTTCCGGTGGATTTCCTCTTTTCTGTTTTTACGAAGGTTGTCTCTCAGGTTGACAAGTGATTCACCCATCAGATCATGTTCCCCCGTAAGCGGATATTCTGCATCAAACTCATTGTTGATCAGTTTGTTAATAAAGTCGAAGATCTTTCTGGATCTCTGATCTGTACTATGGGCTACCCCCCAGTTTTTTTTCCTGAAGCTATATCTTGTTAATCCGAAGTAATACCCGCCAATCAAACCCACCAGGGGAAGAAGGTCAAGAAGGTACTGAACAGGGTACTTGCTGTGCAGATCCAGCAGGCCCTGTATGGTAAAACTGGTTTCATCGAGAATGGTGGTCAGCAGGAGGGAAGAAACAGGAAATACCAGTCCTGCCAGCAAACCCAGCAACGAATTACGAATCAGTATGTCTTTTTTTCGCACTTGATCCATCAGGCATGCATTTGAAAAACTGATAGCAACTAAAAATACTTATTATTTGCTTATCGCAGGGTAAGGGGCAGGGAATTTTGACAGATCAGGGCTAATAGTAGTTAAAAATGCACAGTCTTATCACCATATAGTTGGAGGTGATCTGGTATGTGGGAGGGTCACTGGATATGATATAAGCAGCAATCATCTATCAATGAAACTGGTTTCAACTTTTTCAACAAGCTCATTAATGTCAACAGGTTTTTCTATATAATCTGTTGCACCAAGATTTTCTGTTCGCTTTTTGTTTGTTTCATCAGTCACCGCAGATACTACAATAACCGGAATATTACTGGTTATCTCCTTTTTCTTGATCTCTTCCAGGAACTGGAACCCGTTTACATTCGGCATCAGCAGATCAAGCAGTATTAGCTGGGGGGTTTCTGATTCAAGTATGGAATATGCTTCCTTAACAGTCATTGCAGTAAGTATATTGTAGCCCCGGTTTTTTAAAATAGCTTCAAGCAGTACAA
>CAZILN010000089.1:0-15895 GCA_964540005.1 uncultured Bacteroidaceae bacterium
TACTGGTGGAACATGGGAAATTAGACAGGAGGAAAGTATTAAATGGGAAGCTTCACTTTATGATGGAGAAAACAAATCTCAGGTATTTAATTCAATACTGGGAGCAGATACCTGTGATCTGGACATTACATTTACACAAACAGCTCAGATTGGAATTGAGTATTATAGTAATCAATCAGGAGATTCAGTAAAAACAAAAGAGATTACAATTATTGAATGAAATGTAAATTCTAAATACCCTTAATATTCATTAAGCAGTAAGTTTCAAAAAGAATAAATACTGTGAAAAGAAAATTGATTAACATATTATTGACTTTAATTTTAACTATTGAGATTTCTGCTCAGAAAACCGATTCTATTTACCAATCCATCGGATATAAAGTATTTAATACTGAACCTCAAAAAACTGATGTGTTTGACGAATTACCAGAGAAAATAAAAGAAATTTCAGCTAACTTCATCTGTGACAGATTTGGTGAATATAGTAATAGGATTAATTTTGTTCATGCTCAAATTTTCACACTAGATTCTGTTTTTAAAACTGACATAAATGATTTGAAAGAACGAAACATTGCTGTTAATCCAATACCTTATTATGATTTGAATTATGCATTTACAGATACTCGTTTAGGGATTAGTCAATATTGGATAAATATAGGAATAGATTCATATGGACAAGTGATAAGCTGCAATTTTCCATATTTTGAGAATACAAGTAATAAAATAAATTCAATTCAGAGAGTAAAAGAGTTTTCGGATTCAATTATGATTAATTTGAATAGACATTTTATAAAGGAGGAATACAAAATTGAATTGAAATACAGCAAAGATGACAATATATTAATTTGGAAAATTTGTTATCTACAAAGCGCAACAAGAAATAGTAAAGATTATCATTGCTTACTCATTAATGCACATTACAATATTTTATTAAGGGAAGAAGGGATGGGTATAATGTATTTTTCACCAGGTGATGATGGCTGCTGTGATACCGGAATAAAACTTAACATGAACGAATAATCAACTAGACACAATAGATAGGGCTTCATAAGGTGCGTAGCGCCCAGTACTGAAGCCCCGATTGAACTAAAACCTTCTCGAAGCAGAATATCAACAGGTGTCTAATTGTAACTGCAATTTTGAATTAAAATCATTGTAAATAATGTGTTAAGTGTAGGGTGCATTCAGAATCTCTGAACCTCATTTTCCTTATCATGAAAAGAATACTTGCTATAACGATTGCAGCAACACTCATATCAATAATCCCACTGCGGATAATAACGGCTCAATCTTTTCTTAATATGAACAAGGTTTGGTTGATGAATGAATACAATTACAGTCTTGGACCAAATCTTTACAATCATTTGTATTTTGTTAAAATTGGGGCAGACACTCTGATTAATGGTATACACTACCGAAAAGCCATACAGACATCTGATACTATTCTGCTTGATTGGGTAACTTTTGGTTTTATCCGGGAAACCGTTGAAAAAAAATCTATTTTAAAAGACTTGGCTGGGAGGAGAGATTGATGTTTGACTTCAATGCCAATCCAGGGGATACCATTTTCGATGTATATTCAAGGTTTAACGAAGGTCATTCAATTGTTGTAACAAAAATTGATTCTGTAGAGTTGTTATCAAAAAAAGCTAAGAGAATAACTGTTAAATGTATTGATTATTTTCCTGAAAGTATAGAATGGGTAGAAGGTGTAGGTGATTTTAAGGGAGGTATTATACCAAATCTTGAAATTATACCGGGTGGTGAACTCTATTCAATCACCTGTTTCTACAACAACGGGGAACTATTAATTCATAGGCCAATATATGAATACGCAGGATATGAACCAGGTATCCCTATAGTATTTGATACTGTAGATATCGAGTGTATATATCCAGACTTACAATGTGGGGATACCGTGTCTGTATTTGATACTATATGGTTCAGCGATACCTTGAGATATTATGACACAATACGCTTCTATGATACTTTATTCCTAACGGTTTTGCACGACTCCTCGCTTTCAGAGGATATAGTACTCGCGAATGATCTGGTTGCAGATATATATCCGAATCCTGTTGATAACCTGCTGTATATCTCATTCAACAGGCTTGTTAATGAACTGTCATATGTTTTGATAGATAATTCAGGGAAACAGATCTGTTCAAGTAAGGTATTAAGTCTAATAAATTCCATCCAATTGGATTTATCAGGCGTAATCCCAGGTTTATATTTTTTGTATTTAAGGCACGATGACTTTCAGGAGGTCTTCAGGATTATAATTCAAAACTCTAAAGGGCCTTAACAAGCAGTATTATAACACTGGATAATATATCATTAATCATTTCATTATTAAAACAAAAACAATAATCCCGTGGAAATTCAGAAATCATCATCTAATTCATCTGTAAGTCATCTCCTGATCAACATCGTTTTCAAAACATCAATAAATCCGTTAACTCCAAATAAAAAGCCACTGCAAGTAATTGACCTACAACGGCTTCGAACGGTTTGGTGCGGTGCCACTCGGAATTGTATCAAATTAATCCTAAGAGAATATACTCACTGCATTTGACCTGACAATCTATTAATGGCTGTATCTTCAGAACGACTTATAGTTATCAAATAAAATATTCACAATTTCTCATGTTTGAGGCAACTATTCCGTTTATCTGCTGTCATTATATCGGATGACATACTCAAGATTGTTTGTACCGGGTATAAATAGAGGTTATTTCCTGTTTTAATGAATTCATGGAACACTATTTGTGAGAGAGAAATTCGATGATTATTGTCGAAATGACAGGATTTGATCCGGATTGATCTTACATGGAACACAATGACTAAAGATAAGAGAGCCATCATTATTGGTGCGGGAGTTGGTGGCTTAACCACAGCAATAAATCTCTCACAAAAAGGATATCAGGTTAGCGTATTAGAAAAAAATCTTCACCCGGGGGGCCGTTGCGGCAATATACTTAAAAACGGCCATCGCTTTGATACAGGGGCTACTTTCCTGATGATGCCGGAGATCTATGAAGATGCCTATTCCCGTTTTGGCAGGTATTTGGATGAAGAGCTGGAGCTGTACCCGCTTGACCCGGTTTACCGGCTCCGTTTTAAAACCGGCGAAGAAATCAATTTCACCCCTGATTTGCTGAGCCTTAAAAACCAACTCGAGGCAATTGAACCGGGTAGCTACAGCAGATTCCTCAGGCTCCTGCCGGAAGGGCACAGGGCATACAAACAGGCCATTAAGCATGTCATTGATCATAATTATACTACCCTGCTGGATCTTACCCTGTTCAAACAGTTATACATACTTCTCAGGTACAAAGCCTTTACAAACCATTACAGGTTCATAAAGAGGCATTTTAAGAATGAGATACTGCGGAATCTTTTTACGTTTCAGAATCTCTACCTGGGCCAGAATCCCCTTCGCTCATCAGGCATTTATTTCTTTATGCCTTTTATGGAACTGACCAGTGGGGTCCTTTATCCGAAAGGAGGTATGCATCAGATCATTAAGAACCTGGTTGGTATTGCGAAACAATCAGGGGTAAGCCTCAATATGAATGCTGCGGTCAGCAAAATCAGGGTGAAAAAAGGACTGGCCAGGGGTGTGGAAATGAAAGACGGTTCTTTCCTGGAGGCAGATATTGTCGTTGCCAACGCAGATCTACCCTATGTATATGATAAGCTCCTCCCGTCCAGCCGCAGGGGAAGACGGATCAATAAAAAGAAATTTACATGTTCAGCCATCGCTTTTCACTGGGGACTGGATACTGTTTTTCCCGGACTCGAGCAGCATAATGTATATGTATCTGAAAGTCATAAGGATAATTTTGATGCGATTTTCAAAAATAAGTCCCTTCCGGAGGAACCTACTATTTATGTCCATTCCCCTGTACGGCGTGATCCTTCGGCCGCTCCATCAGGACAGGATTCACTGACTGCCATTGTTCATGCCGGGCATATAGACGGACAGGCAGAAGTAGACTGGAATGACATGAAATCCAGGGCAAGAAGAGCCATTATAAAGAGGATGGAGAATGAAGGCATGAAGGATTTTGAAAAGCACATTAAGTTTGAGATCTGTCATACTCCGAAAACCTACCAGTCACATTTCAATCTTACAAAGGGCGCAGTATTTGGCAGCCTGGCACATAATATTTTACAAATGGGGTATTTCAGGCCGCATAACAGGCATAAAGTGTATAAAAATTTATATTTTGTGGGTGGGAGTACGCAGCCGGGAAGCGGAATGCCCTTATCTTTGTTATCGGCCAAACTGGTAACAGAAAGAATTATGAAAAACAATTGATTCATCCTTTGATAGCAGAATGGAAACAGAAGTACACGATATAGTAAACAATATAGATTTTGAAAAAATCAAGGATCATCCGAATATACTGATAGCAGCTAAATTCTGGGAAGATGACCGTTACCAGGCTGCGAAGGTATGTTATAAGTTCATGCGGATGATCGATGACATGATCGATGACAGGAAGGCCGACAAGCAGGCATTAGACTGCCTGGAGAAGCAATTATTTACAGAAAAGGTTAACAATTATATTGAGTGCCTGGAAATTTTAGATACTGACGATCCCCTTATCCTTGAAGTTATTCGTACCGTCGATAAATATAAAATACCCCTTGAGCTGTTCCGTAACTTCGCGGGTTCGATGCTTCATGACATTAATCATAACGGTTTCCGGACATTTGAGGAATTTATCTACTATTCCGAAGGGGCCTCAGTAGCACCTGCCTCAGTTTTTGTACACCTGTGCTGCCTGGGAAGGATCAACGGAAGTTTCCTTCCACCTGCCATGGATATTACAGAAGTGGCCAGGCCCTGTGCCATATTCAGTTACCTGGTTCATATTATCCGGGATTTCCAGAAAGACCAGAACAACAACCTTAATTATTTTCCTGCAGATATTCTTAATAAGTATAATCTGCTTCCCTCAGATCTTAAGGATATTGCCGATGGAGCACCGGTCCCTGATTCATTTCGCAGTGTAATCCGGGAGTATTGCAGGCATGCTGAGTACTACAGGAAAAAAACCCTGGAACAGATCGAACGATTATCCACGCAGATCGAACCACGTTACATGCTGAGCCTGCATATTATCTACAACCTGTATTTGCAGGTATACGAACGCATTGATATTGACAAAGGTTTGTTCACCTCAGAGGAGCTGAATCCTGAGCCCTTTGAGATCCGGCAAAGAGTGCTGAGGGTGATAGAAGAAAACAGTACCTTACTCGCCGAATAATTCCCAGACTTGAGAATATGGCTGAATAGTATTAAATTTAATCGGGCAATACCTGATTAAAATATTCAATGAAACTATCAGCAGGCATCCAGTTTCTTTTACCGTGCTTTCTTTTTTTAACTTTTTCTTCCTGCATAAGGTCCCGCATAAGGGATGAACCTGGCTGGCATGATGAGATCATTTACCATATCATGCCCAGGAGTTTTTACGATTCGAACGGAGACCTGCATGGCGACCTGAACGGTTGCAGAGAGAAGCTCGGTTACCTGAATGAACTGGGCGTTACGGCTATACTGTTCACCCCTCTCTATGAGTCAGATTTTTATCATAATTATTTTCCGACAGATTATTCAAGTATTGATCCTGAATACGGGACCATGGATGAATACATAGGTTTTATTGAAGCTGTGCACGAGCATGGCCTGAAATTCATTATGGACATGGAAACACAGTATGCCCAGAATGGCAATAAGTGGTTCGACGAATCATATGAAAATCCCGGTTCACCTTATACTGATTATATTTATTACAGGGACTCACTGAACAGGTATCCCGATCATTTCTACCTGCAGCCATACTCTGAATTAACGGCTTTAAAGGCCTGGCCCGGCCAGCAGCTGAACATCGTTTACCTTAACCTGAACCACCCGAAGGTGAAAAGCTTTATGCAGGATTTCTATGCATACTGGGTTGACCCTGATGAGGATGGAGACTTCAGTGACGGGGTAGATGGCTTCAGGATAGACCATATCATGGATGATCTCGATTACAAGGGCCTGTTTACCAATATGTACGCAGAGTTCTGGAAGCCGGTTTTTGATCGTTGTTATTCAATAAACCCTGATCTGTTTATCGTTGGTGAGCAATCCAACTGGAATGAGTACGGTGAAGAGTTGATTTCAGAAACAGGTGCGAGTGCCTGCTTTGGGTTTCCTTTACGTTTTGCCATTGCCGGAGTACCAAACCGCAATGAACTGAATGCCCTGAATATAATGAATGAAGTGGAGGCAACCCTTAAAAGGATACCTGCTGACAGGCACTTTATAACTTTTATCGAAAATCACGATATGGAACGATGGTCGAGTGCAATGGGAGGTCATGAAGGAAGGATTCGGGCCGCTGCTGCTCTGATTATGCTTCTGCCCGGGATACCTTCTGTATATTACGGTCAGGAACTTGGAGTATCAGGTGCTGTATGGCAGGAGTAAACAGGATAATAAAACCCTTTCACTTGAAGCATATGAATTTACAGTCCTGAAAAACCACCATGTGAAATGATAATAATACTGCCAATGATCACTGTTAAAATTCTCTGATATTAACTCAGGTATATTAAAAAACACTTAAAATTATAACTCCTATGAGATCAGCCATCCATAATTTCAACATTGTCCTGATAGCCGTACTTTTATTAACAGCCTGCAGCAGAAACAGTAATTTTAATGAAGACAGCGATATTCCTCCTGGCAGCCTTTTTATATATAATGATCAGGCTGAAACCAGGTGGGTAAGCTTTGAAAATATTACTGGCTCCAAGGGCCAGGGGGCAATGGAAAATTTCGGTGCCAAAGGACATCCCTGTGACTATATAAAGGCCGGTGAATCAAAAACCCTGCTTGATGTTGGGGGCCCCGGGATCATAAACCGGATATGGATCACCATAAGCGACCGTTCCCCCGAAATGCTGCGCAGCCTGGTCATCAATATGTACTGGGATAATGCGGAAAAACCTGCGGTATCGGTTCCTTTTGGAGATTTTTTCGGGGTGGGACTCGGCCGGACAGCCGTATATGAGAATGCACTGTTTACCAATCCTGAAGGTCGTTCGTTCAACAGCTATATACAGATGCCTTTCAGATCCGCTGCCAGGATTGAAATACTGAACGAATCAGATGTGGAATTATCCATGATCTTCTATGATATAAACCTCCAGCTTATGAAGGAGTGGGAAGATGACTGGCTCTATTTTCATTGCTTCTGGCAACGGGACACAGCCACTGCGCTGGCAGAAGATTTTGAGATACTCCCGGGCATAAACGGTAAAGGACGGTTCCTGGGAACCAATGTGAGCGTTAACGCGAACCCGGATTATAAGCATTACTGGTGGGGTGAGGGAGAAGTTAAGATCTTCCTGGACGGGGATGATGAGTATCCTACCCTGGCCGGGACCGGCACTGAGGACTATATCGGAACTGCCTGGGGACAGGGGCAGTATCATACTGATTATACGGGTTGCCTGGTTGCTGATGCGGAAAAACTGCAGTGGGCTTTTTACAGGTACCACATCCCGGACCCGGTATTTTTCAGAACAGATTGCCGTGTGACTATTCAGCAGATAGGAGGCACCATGAAGAACAAGGTGATAGAGCTGCAGGAGAACGGGGTTGCCCTGATCCCCATAACCATTCATGAAGCCCCCGTATTTCATCATATATACCATCCCGATAGCACCGTTGACCTGAAAAATCCAGACTTCCCTGAAGCCTGGGTCAATTTCTACCGTTCGGATGATGTGGCTGCTGCTGCCTATTTTTATCTCGATAAACCTTCTAACCAGCTTCCGGCTATTCAAACAAGGGATCTGAGGATATGGAACCTCTCTAGCGGAGAAATTGATTGAAATACTTAGTAGCATATTAAGGAACTGAATTACTAATTTTGCTGGTAGCAAAATTATGTTAAAAAAAGGATTGACTCTCCTCGAAGCAGAGCTTCGGGGAACCGAGTTTACGAGCTCGGCGAAGTCAACCGAGCTTGCGAGCTCGACGTAGTCAATGCGCTCGTGTAATTTAAATTTATAACGGATGTCTAAGAAGAAACTGGGTGTTCTATCCTCAACCGCTATTTGCGGAAATGATATTAGCTCATCGGTTCTTTATGTATCGGCACTTGCCATAGGCTTTGCGGGACAGTATGCATGGATAACCTTGCTAATAGTAGCGGTAGTGTTATTCCTGTTTAGGAAAATCTATGGTGAAGTTGTTGGTGCGCTTCCATTGAATGGTGGAGCATATAATGCACTGCTCAACACGACAAGTAAATCAACTGCTTCATTAGCTGCTACCTTAACCATATTGTCATATATGGCTACAGCTGTAATTTCAGCAAATGAAGCCATGCGTTATTTTCATGATATTATTCACGGGCTGCCAATAATCATTGCCACAATAAGTTTATTGTTGCTGTTTGCAATACTGACCATAATGGGCATTACTGAATCTGCAAAAGTTGCTACAGGTATTTTTCTGTTTCACCTGTTTTCATTGTCCTTGCTGTCCCTTTTTATTGCTTTCTATTTAGTCAGGAACGGGTTTAGTCAATTTATTTCAAATTGGAACATGCCTGTTGAAGGTAGTATTACTATGGCGATATTTTTCGGTTTCTCTGCATCCATGCTTGGGATATCCGGATTTGAAAGTTCTGCCAATTTCGTTGAAGAACAACAACCGGGAGTATTCCGCAAAACGCTGCGGAATATGTGGCTTGTAGTAAGTGTTTTAAACCCTTTAATGGCTTTCCTCGCATTAAGTATAATTCCTATATCCGACATTCAAACCGAATATTCCACCACACTTTTATCGCATATGGGTCAGCTTTCAGCAGGTCAGTGGTTAGCAACTTTCATTTCCCTGGACGCAGTATTGGTACTTAGCGGGGCTGTGTTAACCTCCTACATTGGTGTAACTGGCTTGTTGGAAAGGATGACCCTTGACCGGATCTTACCTCAGTTTTTCTTAATAAAAAACAAAAAAGGCAGTTCACACAGGATAATTATTATGTTTTTCATTCTGTCCATTTCTGTTTTATTAATAACCAAAGGGAATGTTGCTATGTTGGCTGGAGTTTATACAATTTCATTTTTGTCAGTTATGTTCCTTTTCGGGTTTGGAAATATCCTGCTGAAAGTTCGCAGAGCCAAACTTCCAAGACCCGAATCGGCAACCTGGCTGAGTGTATTGGCAGCAATTATGGCAGTCATCATAGCTCTGGCAGGAAACATCATTATGAAACCTCAATCCGAAAGTACACCCTCTAATGTAAAGCTATTTCTTAGCTATTTTATTCCCGCCATTATTTTAATTTCTATTTTACTCAACCGCGTAGCTATTTTAAGAACATTGCTCATGATAATCATTCATATCTTTAATTATTTTAAAGATTGGTTTTTAAAAATAAGTACCCGTTTAAACAACTTGATCAATATGATTAATGCACAGCAGTTTGTTTATTTCGCAAAACGGGATAATATCGCTGTATTGAATAAGGTAATGTTATATATAAAACATAATGAGAACACAAAAAATTTGAAGATTGTTCATGTAGTTGATCCATCAAAAGTAGATGAATCTGATTTCATAAAAAGCTTTAAAAAAGTAGTTGAAATAATAAATGAGGAGTATCCTGAAATTGATGTAGTAGGCGATATTGTTGAGGGAGTTTTTGGGCCAGAACTGATCAAGGAATTGTCAAGCCAATGGAAAATACCGATAAACTTCATGTTTATAGCTTCTCCCGGTGATCATTTCCCCTACAGGGTAGAGCAATTAGGGGGTGTGCGACTAATTATATAAAAAAATCAACAATGAATCCGGAAAAAATTCATTTTTATACAAATGAATATTAAATAGTTATTAAATCCATATCATGTAAAATTTCATTAACAATTTAACTGCATCAAAATGGAAAAAATCATCACATTAAGGAACAATGGTTTTATTCACCTCTTCCTGTCACTAATTATGCTGGCTGCACCCTTTGCAAACTTTGCATATGAAGCCGGATGGTTCATTGCCCTGACTATCCTGCTAAGCCTGACAGGCTTAATATGGATGACAGGCCTGTTTATTGTCCAGCCAAACCAAACCAAGGTGCTTGTCTTTTTCGGTAAGTATCGCGGAACGGTAAAGCAAAACGGCTACTTCTGGCGTAATCCTTTTTATTCCAAGAAGAAAGTATCCCTGCGCATTCGCAACCTTGAATCTGATATCATTAAGGTCAACGATGAGCAAGGCAATCCCGTTTTAATTAGTGCTGTTGTAGTGTGGAAGGTAGTTGATACATACAAGGCGGTATTTGATATTGAAACCGCCGAAGTAGTGGATGCCAAGTCAGGGGTCAGAAAGGCAAATTCTGAAGAATCCTACCAGCACTTCATCAAGATACAGGGGGAGGCGGCACTTCGTAAAATTGCCCATAGCTATCCCTACGACAACCTTGATTCGGAGAAAGAGGAACTGACCCTGCGCTCGGGTGTGGATGAGATCAACAAATCCCTTGCGGATGAAATAAGGGAGCGATTAAACCTGGTGGGTATCGAGATCCTGGAAGCCAGGATCTCAAATTTGTCCTATGCCCCTGAAATAGCAGCCATTATGCTGCAGCGGCAGCAGGCTCAGGCTATTATTGCAGCCCGTAAAAAAATTGTCGAGGGTGCCGTAGGGATGGTAGAGATGGCCCTCAGACAATTATCCGATCAAAAAGTTGTTGAGATGAGCGATGACAAGAAGGCCAGCCTGGTAAGCAACCTTATGGTGGTCCTTTGTTCCGATACGGCAACCAGCCCGGTTGTCAATACTGGAAGCTCAGATAAATAAACCAGGCATCAGCTTCAAAAAAAAATCCCCTGGCCGGGTGATCAGGGGATTTAAATATCTGTGATATATAATTCGACTATTGTTGAAGTTCTCTCGGCTTCTTCCTGTCTCTCCAGTGCTGTTCGATTTTCTCAAGCGTGATCCCTTTAGTCTCAGGTATAAAGTAATAACCCCAGACCAGTCCGATCACACCCACTCCTGCATACAGCAAGAAGGCTCCGGAAGGGGACAGAACCCTGATCAGGGTGAGAAATGTAAAGGTAACAATGGCATTGAACAGCCAGTTCGAGAGTGCACCGATACTCATGCCTATTCCTCTGACTTTCAGGGGATAGATCTCAGAAATTATAAGCCAGCCCAGAGGTCCCAGACTGATAGCGAAGAACATAATGTATAACAATACAAAACCGACAGCAAACCACTTGATGCTGTCGCCGATGGTTTCTCTCAAAGCAAAACTGACAGCCAGAGCGATCAATGAAAAAACAATTCCTGCCAGCCCGATAAAATATAGCTTTCGCCTGCCTATCCTGTCAATGATCGTCATCGATATTATAGTGAAGAATACATTAACTATCCCCACGCTGACCGATGCCCCTATCTGTGCCGTCTTGCTCTCGAACCCGGCATTCTCAAATATCTCCGGACAATAATAGATCACTGTGTTGATACCGACGAACTGCTGAATAAACATGATCCCCACACCTATAAACAGGGCTGTCCTCAGCCAGGGTGAAAATATCTCTCTCCATGATTTACCGCTTTCCTCATTCAGCTTGATATCTTTTTTCATTTCTTCGATAGTGGGCTCTATCAGTTCGGGTTCCTCAAGCTTTGTGAGTATATCCCGGCCTTTCTTCTCTTTCCCTTTCCCGATCAGGTATCTTGGGGTTTCAGGAAGAAAGAGCATGCCTATCAGTAATATGCCAGCAGGAATAACACCTACAAGGAACATAGGTCTCCATGACTCCAGATTTGTTTCCTCCGCAAAAGCGCGATCACTCAGATATGATACAAATATTCCAATTGTTATAAGTAACTGAAAAGATGAAACCAGGGCCCCCCGGTGTTTGGTTGGTGCGATTTCTGCTATATACATTGGGACTGTATATGAGGAAATGCCTATTGCAATTCCAATGAATAGACGTCCTGCAAAAAGGCTTTCAGGAGAGTTTGACCATCCTGTCCATAAAGCACCTATGGCAAATATAATTGCTGCTGCTATGATAACTTTTTTTCGTCCCACCAAATCTGTTATCCTTCCGCTGAACATAGCACCGAATATGGCTCCGATCAAACCTGCTGTGGTGATCCATTCTATCTGTTTAGCGTCAAGAGTCCAAAACTCCCTGAAGAAAGGTTTAGCACCGGAAATAACTCCGGTATCAAAACCAAATAAAAGACCACCTGTCGCAGCGATCGCAGCAATCACAATGACAAGGATCTGGCGTGATCTAGTTGTTGCAGTCATGATAGTATTTTTGTTTTTTGCAATTAGTAATTGGATTCGAAGATAATATAACAATTTAAAATTCTGAATTTTGTGCGCGTTATTTGTAAGCAGTCCATGTAAAAAAAGAAAAAGGAACGGTGTCCTTTCCGCTCCTTTCCTGGGTTCTTACATCCTAAAAACTCTGTAGCGAAGATTATCCGGCCTCAATGAATAATCCGCGTTTAGAAGTTACGATATAAAAGTATGCTAAAACTGCATACTCTTATTGCTATTATTGGTGATCTTCATTATTCACTATTGATGATTTCGGTCATTATTAAGCAATGTTCAGGAAAAATATATATTTTCACTCTGAATTTCAACCGTTAAATCCTGGCAAAATGATATCCGGCAAAACATTTAATTTCAGAAGACTGATCTTTGTGACAGCCTGTCTGATAACTACTGTAAACCTGACAGCACAGATAAAATCTCCTGAAGATCATTATGGTTTCAAACCCGGTTCTGATGGTAATCTCTTCTTATATGAAGAGTTGATCGAATATCTTCAGATTCTTGATGAAGCATCCGATAAGGTAAAGATGTCAGAAATCGGAAAATCCCCGGAAGGCAGGCCCATATATATTGCCTTCATATCTTCCGCTGAAAATTTAAACAAGCTGGACAAACTGAAGGAATATAACCGTAAACTTTCCATGGATCCGGAACTGTCGGAAGCGGAGAAGAGTGAAATTTTCTCAGAAGGAAAGGTATTTGTACTGGCAACCATGTCTATGCACTCAACCGAGGTTGGTCCGTCTCAATCTGCGCCACTGATGGCGTATGACCTTGCAACCACCACCGATCCTGAGAAACTCCAATGGCTTGAAGACATGATATTTATGATGGTTCCATGCCATAACCCGGATGGAATGGACATAGTCGTCAATCATTACAGGAAATATAAGGGCACAAAATATGATGGAAGTTCCGTCCCAAGGGTCTATCATAAATATATAGGGCATGACAATAATCGTGATTTTGTCATACTGAGCCAGGAGGATACCAGGGCTATTTCACGAATCTATAGCCTTGACTGGTTTCCCCAGGTCATGATAGAGAAACACCAGATGGGGTCGACAGGAGTGAGGTATTTTGTTCCCCCTATGCATGATCCCATTGCCGAAAATGTTGATGCAGAGATCTGGAACTGGACCGGTGTTTTCGGGGCAAATATGATCAGTGATATGACAAAAAACGGACAGGCAGGAGTAACACACCAGTACCTGTTTGATGATTACTGGCCCGGGTCAACAGAAACATGCATCTGGAAAAATGTGATAGGCATGCTGACCGAGGGTGCCAGTGCAAAAATGGCCACGCCGGTATTTATCGAACCGACTGAACTTAGTGTTTCGGGCAAGGGATTGTCAGAGTATAAAAAAAGCATAAATATGCCCCTGCCCTGGGAAGGAGGCTGGTGGCGCCTTGAGGATATTGTTGATTATGAGATCGTATCCATGTTCTCAATCCTGAAAACAGCATCCCTGCACCGGGAAGAACTACTGAGATTCAGAAACCGGATGACTGAGGGTGAAGTTAATAAGGGAAGGACCCAGGCACCGTATTATTATCTTTTCCCTAAACAGCAGCACGATTACAGTGAAATGGTATATGTTGTCAATCTCCTGCGTGAACATGGTATTAAAGTATATACAGTACGGGGCGATATAGTGTTTAAAAACTATATTATTGAGAAAGGTTCAATAGTAGTTCCCCTGGCGCAGCCATTCAGGGCTTTTATAAAAGAAGTGCTTGAGAAACAGGAATATCCTGTCAGGCACTATACACCGGATGGTGAGATCATAAAACCCTATGATATTGCCAGCTGGTCCCTTCCCCTTCATAACGGAGTCCGTTCCAGGGAAATAAATGTCAGGATACTGGATCTGGAAAACCAGCTTGATGAAATAACCGGTGAGTACAAACTGATTGCAGATAAACCTGAAGATGCTGTGGCAATGATCTTTCCGGTTACCAATAATGAGAGCTTCAAAGCCGCCTTTACGGCCCTTTCGAAAGGACTGAGTGTTAGCCGGACCATCAAGGATGAAGAGATCAGTGGAATGGCAGTTCCCAAGGGGAGTTTTCTCATTCAGAAGGGTAAGCAATCAAGTGCCGGAATGAAAGGGATCATGGATATGATCACGGTCAGTCCGGTTTTCCTGAGTGCGGATCCCCAAATCAGTACCAGCAAGGTGACACTTCCACGCATTGCACTGGTTGAGACCAATTTTCATGATATGGATGCAGGATGGACCCGCTTTGTGTTCGACACTTACAGTATTCCTTTCAAAGTCCTTAAGCCAGGAGATTTTAAGGATACTGATTTTGCTGAGAACTTTGATGTAGTCATTTTCCCTAGCTCCAGAAAATCAATACTTATGGAAGGTAAGAGTGGCTCGGCAGGTAATTATTATCCTACCAGCTATCCGCCGGAATTCACCAAAGGAATCGGTAAAGACGGGATGAAGAACCTAATGACCTTTGTGGATAAAGGGGGCCTTATAATTTCATGGGGACAATCAACAGCCCTGTTTGAAGGTGCCCTGCAGATTGAGAGAGAAAAGGAGGATAAGGAGGACTTCAAGCTGCCGTTCTCTGATATTTCTTTCCAGCTCAGCACAAAAGGCTTGTATTGTCCGGGATCGCTGGTCAGGATCAGGCTGGTCCCTGATCATCCTATATGCCTGGGAATGGAAAAGGAAACCGGTGTATTTTTCAGGGGAACACCAGTTTTTTCAACTTCAATTCCTAACTTTGACATGGACAGAAGGGTGATAGGAACAATCCCTGAGAAGGAAATCCTGATGAGCGGTTATGTTGAAAAGGAGGAGCTCCTGGGTAACAAATCACTGCTGGTCTGGATGAAAAAAGGAAAGGGCCAGTTTGTCCTTTTTGGTTTCAACCCGCAGTACAGGGCCTCTTCTCATGCAACTTATAAATTGTTATTTAACTCGATACTTCTACCTAAAATTTGATTCAAATGACAGAAAAAATTAAAAGCACCTCCAACCTGATGTACATCGCCGTTATTCTTGTAGTACTGATAGTTATCATTTTTATGGTAGCCAAACAGGACAGGGCTACGGAAGAAGTTACAGCCGGTCCGGACAAAGTATACCTGTGGAACCAGCAGGATTTCAATGACTGGCAGTTTTACCTGAAAGATTCGACCGCTGACCCATTCCATGTGTTTACCATCAATAATGGGATGATCAATATCCTGGGGACTCCTTTTGGTTATATGAGAACAAAGGATATCTACAAAGATTATAAACTTCATGTTGAATGGCGCTGGCCAGGAGAACCCGGAAACAGCGGTGTATTCCTGTATATGCAGGAACCTGATGCTGTCTGGCCCGGACTTATCGAATGTCAGCTTAAGTCAGGAAACGCAGGCGACCTGGTTTTCCTTGGTGGTACGGATGCTGCCGAACGCGGGGATGAATCTGTTATAGTACCTAAATTTGAGGAATCAAATGAAAAAACACCCGGAGAATGGAATGCCTATGACATTTATGCCAGGA
>CAZILN010000090.1:0-15589 GCA_964540005.1 uncultured Bacteroidaceae bacterium
GTATATGAAACAGCTGCCAGGGAAGCCCGGTCCGTCGGGATACACCAGTTGTTCACACTGGTAGTTGAACCCAACCGGGATCCCCGGCTGGGCAGGAACCAGGAAGGATACAGCGAAGATCCCTACCTCTGTGCCAGGATAGCCGGAACCATTGTCAGGGCCGTGCAGGGATACGACGTATCGGCCCCTGATAAGGTGGTAGCCGGACTCTGCCATTATCCCGGACAGGGTGCACCTGTGAGCGGACTGGAGCGGGGAGCCATGGAAGTTTCTGAACGCATGCTGAGGGAAGTATTTCTTCCACCCTGGGAATCAGGTGTGAAAAAAACAGGAGCACTGGGTGTTATGGCTACCTACCCCACATTAGATGGCATTCCTGTTCACAGCTCAAATGAAGTATTAACCGGAATCCTGAGGGGAGAGCTGGAGTTTGATGGACTGGTGCTCAGTGAAGGTGGTGGTGTAAACACCCTGGTCTATACCGGACTGGCTGCCGATATTAAAGAAGCATCCGCCATGGCCGCCAACGCAGGTATGGATGTCAGCATTTCTTTCAGCCAGGGCTACTTCCGGGAAATGATGGATAATGTTGAAGAAGGAAGGGTATCTATGCAGACCATTGACCGGTCTGTCAGGCGGATCCTGGAGTTGAAATTCAGATTGGGACTATTCGATAATCCTTTTGTTGATCCTGAAAATGCCGGAGCTGTATCACACACAGAAGAAAACCAGCAACTGGCACTGCAGGCTGCCAGGGAGGGTATTGTGCTGCTGAAGAATGAAGGTTCACTCCTGCCCCTGAGTAAAGAAATCAAGTCCATTGCAGTTATCGGACCCAATGCAGACCATGAAAAAAACCAGTTGGGTGACTATACATCAAACGTAGTGCTGCAGGATATAGTGACCGTCCTGGACGGTATTAAAAACAAACTTACTGATAACACAAGCATCACTTATGTTAAAGGATGTAATGTAATTGGTGATGGGCTGAATGAGATAGAAAAAGCTGTTGAAGCGGCAAGAAATTCAGAGGTCGCCGTGGTCGTCCTGGGTGAAAATGAATGGCAAAATGAGGACAGGCTTGGTACCTCAGGTGAAGGTTATGATGTGGCAAGCCTTGAATTAACCGGCAGACAAAAAGAACTGGTGCAAAAGATAGCTGCAACTGGCACCCCTGCCATAGTTATACTGATAAACGGGCGACCCCTTGCCATCCCCTGGATTGACGAGAATGTACCGGCCATCATCGAGGCATGGATTCCCGGGGAAAAAGGAGGTGATGCCGTGGCCGATGTCCTGTTCGGGGACTATAATCCGGGAGGGAAGCTGACAGTTACTTTCCCCCGGCATGCCGGTCAACTGCCGGTCTATTATAATTATAAACCCTCAAAACAATACTGGCTGGAGGAAGGCTGGGGTAACTCCTATGCCGACATCGATTACAGGCCGCTGTATGAATTTGGCTATGGATTGAGTTATACCACCTTCGAATACAATAAGCTGGCTGTCTCGCCTGAATCAACAGGTCCGTACGGTGATTTCCTGATAGATGCTGAAATTAAAAATACAGGGGAAAGAGCAGGGAGCGAGGTGGTACAGCTCTACATACGCGATAAAAAAAGTACGGTTGTCAGGCCGGTGAAAGAACTGAAAGGTTTTACCAGGATCTGGCTTGAACCCGGTGAAACCGCTGCCGTCAGTTTTAAGCTGACGCATGATGAATTAAAAATGCTTGACAGGAACCTTAACTGGGTAGTGGAACCCGGAGAGTTTGGAGTGATGCTTGGCAGCTCCTCTGGGGACATCAGGCTGGAAGGCATACTGCGGGTAACTCACTGAACAAAAAACAAAGTATGCACAAATTATTTCAGCGGTTTCACCTGCCCGGTCTCGCAGCTATTGCAGCGCTGGGTGGATTTTTATTCGGTTATGATACGGCGGTAATTTCAGGGACCCTCTCCTTTGTACGAAGCCAGTTTGACCTCATTCCTGCCCTGGAAGGCTGGTATGTCAGTTCTGCACTGATAGGCTGCATTATCGGAGTTTCCGGTGCCGGATGGCTGAGCGATAAATATGGCAGAAAAAAGATTCTCCTGCTGACCGGGACCCTCTTTTCCATTTCTGCCATAGGCTGTGCCTTATCCGGTGATTTTAACGGATTGATCATTTTCAGGTTCATCGGGGGCATGGGCGTAGGAATAGCCTCCATGCTTTCGCCCCTGTACATTTCTGAAATATCACCTGCCGGGCTCAGGGGAAGACTGGTGGCGTTGTACCAGCTTGCTATAACCATTGGAATACTCAGTGCCTATCTTATCAATGCAGGCTTGCTGAAGGGATCAGGCAAGCCCGATATATATGATATTCAAAGTTTGCAACTGGTATTTAAAGAAGAAGTCTGGCGGTCTATGCTGGGTGCGGAGGCCATCCCGGCCCTCGCCTTTTTCATCCTGGTTCTCACCATTCCTGAGAGTCCCCGCTGGCTGGTAGCAAATAAAAGAGCTGACAGGGCGCAATCCATACTCTCAAAAATAAACGGCAGTGAAAATGCCTCCATTGAGATCAGGCAGATAGAAGAAACCCTTAAAATGGAGTCCGGAACCTGGAAAATGATCCTCGAACCGGGAATAAAGACAGCCGTTTTCCTTGGAGTGGCCCTGGCTGTACTGGCACAGTTCACAGGCATAGACGCAATTATATATTATGGTCCGCGTATTATGGAAGATGCAGGCTTCGGACTGAGTGATGCCCTGGGCGGACAGGTTATTATCGGGATCATCAATGTGGTATTTACCCTTTTTGCCATCTGGAAAATTGACAAACTTGGGAGAAAACCCTTACTCATGGCAGGAACGTCAGGCATGCTGTTTTCACTGTTTGCCATAGGTTTGCTCTTTGTATTAAACATGGCTGAAGGATTCCTCCTCCTGTTGTTCATACTTGTTTTCATTGCCTGTTTTGCCTTTTCACTGGGACCCGTGGTCTGGGTGCTGCTGTCAGAAATTTATCCGACAAAAATAAGGGGCCGAGCCATGTCCATTGCCACGGTGGCTACATGGATCGGCACTTCCACGATTGGCCAGCTGATCCCGGTGTCCCTTGATGGTATCGGGCCGGCCCCCACTTTCTGGATCTTTGCACTGTTCTGTTTGCCCACGCTGTACATTGGATGGAAGATCATGCCGGAGACAAAGGGCAAGACACTGGAAGAGATAGAACAATACTGGTTAAAGTATAAATAAACCGGAAGGATAAATATTTCTATATTGCAAAGAAATCCGTTAAATTAAAGATTATGAACGATCATAAAATTTTAAAGCAGTGAAAGTCATGAAGAAAATCATCAGAAGAACATTGTGGGTCCCGGCTGTCCTGATTTTAAGCCTTTCCTTCAGTTTTTCTCCCCCCAAACCATTGGAAAAAATCACTGGGAGCAACATGCTTGCGGGTACTGCAACTATTAACATTACTCCCCTGACACCCATTCCCATGAGCGGTTATGGGGACCGGGATGATCCCTTTAAGGGCATTCACGATTCGCTTTATGCAACAGCCGTTGTATTCAGTGATGGGAGCATGAGGGCGGCCCTCATTACCGCTGATATTATTGGTTTTTCCCACAGTTTCAGTATGGAAACCATCGCCAGGATTGAAAAAGCTACCGGCATTCAGCAGGATTATATCTTACTGACAGCCACTCATACTCACGGTGGACCGATAAACAAGACATACAGCAAGGAAGTTCTGCCCGAGGTTGAAGCCTACGTGGCAGAATTGCAGGAAAAAATCATCAAAGCTGTGGTAAATGCCGGAAAACAATTACAGCCGGTCATGATCGGCGCCGGCTCCGGAACATGCACCATGAACATCAACCGCAGGGGCCGGCTCGCCGATGGCAGTATCTGGCTGGGCCGTAATCCCGACGGGCCCTGTGATCATGAAGTATCGGTGGTGCGGATAGATGATCTTGACCGCCATCCCATAGCCCTGCTGGTAAACTGGCCCTGTCACGGTACCACTGGAGGACAGGAAAATTACCAGATAACAGGAGACTGGCCGGGAGCCGCTGCACGCTTTGTAGAAAAGGGATATGACAACCGGGTGGTCGTACATGTTACCGCCGGAGCCTCCGGGGACATCAACCCGATCTACGGTCCGAATGATAAATTCAGCGATATTGATGCCATTGGGATGTTACTGGGAAAAGAGATCATACGGGTGTCAGATGAAATAAGCACTCATCCGGGTGGCAAAATAGCTGCCTTGCAGAAAACTGTAAGTGCCCCTGGTAAGAAGCGGCTTGAAAGCCGGTTCCCGGACCAGGACCTCGAATCTGCTGATAATATTGAGATCAAGCTCTCGGCCCTGAAGATCGGAAACGTGTTGTTTGCCGGTATCTCGGGTGAGGTAATGACTGAAATAGGGATGCAGATCAAAAAGGAATCACCCTTCAGTAACACCGTGGTAATCACACACTGCAACGGCAGCAGCGGCTATCTCTGCACCGACAGCGCCTACCCGGAAGGGGGCTATGAAATTATGGTGACCAGGGCCATGCCCGGCACAGAAGGACTTATAACAGAAAGCCTGCTGGGCATGATCCGCCAGTTCAATTGATATCACTGAATTCAGACTGCCTCTATAGTCGAAGGAGGCTTGGGAGCAATATTATAAGTGACACTGACAATACCCGGAACCTGTTTAATGATCTCATTGGCCAGGCCCCTCAGCACTTCGAATGACAGTTTCGTAGGAGTCGCAGTACGGGCATCAAGGCTGTCCCAGCAGCGCAATTCAATTTGCTGACCGAATTCCCGCCTGCCATCTATCATGCCCGTAACACGGTCTTTATGTAAGATGGCCATATATTGAAAAGCCCCGGTTTCCTTCAATGCATTCTCGACGATCACTGTTGCTTTTCTGATAGTATGGAGGCGTTCTTCCGTTACCTCACCTATTATTCGTGCAGCAAGTGCCGGACCGGGAAAGGGTATGCGTTCAAACAGTTCAGGAGGCAATCCCAGGGCACTGCCAACTTTTCGCACTCCGTCCTTACGCAGTTGTATCAGAGGTTCCAATATCCGGTATCCAAAGGCTTCCTGGGGATCTATCCCGAGCTGTTCAAACACATTGTGCTGCCTCTTGATCCCTGCTACGGTTTCATCCACATCTGTGAGTATGGTGCCCTGTAACAGATATTTAGCCCCGCTATCCCTCACTATTTTTCCAAAAACATTCTTATAAAAGGACTGGGTCACGGCTTCGCGTTTCTCTTCAGGATCTGTGATCCCCTCCAGTGCAGTAAGAAAGTCCTTTCGTGCATCGATGATTTCTACTGTTACACCAAGTTTCCTGAATAACCCGGCAACTCTTACAGGTTCCCCGTCGCGCATGAGGCCGTTCTCAATAAAAACGGTCCGTAAATTTTCTCCAAGGGCCCTGTGTCCGAGCATGGTAACTACAGAGGAGTCCACTCCTCCTGAAAGTGCATTAATAGCGATCCCCTCGCCTACAGCAGTGCGGATCTTATTAACATTTTCACTGATGAACTTTTCAGTGTTCAACTGGCTGGCAGTAATTTCATTATTCATTGTATAAACGGCTTTAGGATATTAAAATAATTAACCAAGTTATAAATGTTTAATGAAATTAACACGTTTTTTTTTAGAAGGTGATTGTCTTCTGCCAGGAAAGATTCTTACAACCGGTTCAGGTACTCTACGGCTCCCTGTGGATCGGGAGAGTAAAAGTCGGCACTTATTTCCTGACAAAAATCCTGGTTCACAGGAGCCCCGCCAATGATGATTTTTAGTCCGGGTGTACCTTCCTTCAAGCTTTTAACTATAGATGTCATATTAACCATAGTTGTTGTCAGCATGGCTGATAATCCGACAATACAACCAGGGTGTCCGGCAGCGGATTCCAGGAATTTCCCGGCATCCACATCTACTCCAAGGTCAATGACTTCCCATCCTGCTCCTTCTATCATCATGGCAACCAGGTTCTTACCTATATCATGCAAATCTCCTGACACTGTGCCCAGTATGAATGTTCCTTTCCTTTTTACTGCCCCGGATTGAAAAAATGGTTTGATATGATTCATGGCCGTGCTCATGGCCTTGGCCGACATCAGCATCTGTGGAACGAATATCTTATTTTCTGAGAATTTCCTGCCGACCCTGTCCATCCCAACAATAAACCCCTTGTGAAGGATCTCCTCAGGATCAATACCGGTTTCCAGAGCACGAACAGTCAATTCATCAGCGCCCTCCTGGCCTTTCATATCGGGTGGATAGGGCGAATTAGCATCTATTTTCCCAAACTCGATGCAACGGGCAATTTTTTCCAGGATTTCATTCATAATTATGTACGGTTTTATTTAAAATATTTCGAAATTTTTGTCACTCCTGTCAAAGTCCATACTCAGAAAAAACAATCTTTTCCTGATCGAGGAATGGCATCCTGTCCTCGATGAATTTATCTTCATCAGATGGGATAGCCTCTAAATCAGCCCTGAGCGATTCAATCCATACATCCTCCTTCTCATCATGTTTTAAGCGTCCTGAAGCAACTGCATCCCTGATGATATCCAGACCCTTCAGACAACCAAGGACAGTTCCTTCAACATAATTTGATCCCCTTACGATCTCCCTGGAAATCTCAATAACATTTTCCGGAGCCAGTATCAGTGCCTGGGGATCATGGAAGCTGTCCGAATCAACCAGCAGCTCCTGCAGATCAAGCACCGACTGCAAGCCTTTTTTAATCGCCTGGTTCATCAGCCGGGTATCATATTCCAGCTGTTCAAAGTAAACAACCGGAGCATAACCCGAAAGCAGTTTGATGTTCTGAACCGATTCATTGCTCCAGAGGTCGGCACAGGCCGCAGCAATGTTTCCAAGCGGACTCAAATGGGCGCATGCAGCAGTCTTGCCCTCCATAGAAATGGGAATGCCCGTGATAGCTTTAAGGAAGGGGCCCTCATAACCGCAATCCTTGTCCGGCCCCTTTGCTCCCTCTTCAATTGCAACCAGTGTGCGCATCACTGTAGCAATCCTTGCAATGGCTGCAAAGGTCTTTGATATGTACTTTTTTTCAGCCAGTACCATGGCAGTATTGCCGAATGCGCAAGCCGTATCACCGGCCGGAATCTTGTTGTTAGCATTGGCCACATCGCAGATCTTTTTCCATAGCATCTTCATATCCCTTACACCCAGTACAGCCTGGGAAAAGATGAAATTTTTCATATCCCCCATCATCAGTGCATCATCTGAGATCTCCTTGCCTCCCGTGGATTCAATAGATAAAAGATCGCCACCGGCCTGTGCTCCCTTTTCAAAAAGTTCAAACATAGGGCCAAGATATTCCGAGGTTCTGAGTTTCGGAGGCCGGTCAAATTCACGAAGATCGTTGGGTGTGAGCCGTATTTCAGTTTTCAGTCCGTGCCGTTGAAAGTAATCTTCACAGATCCCGTTCATGATCTTTACCAGTTCTATCCCTATTTCAGGGTTCAGTGTCATCTCATTCACAGTCTCAAACTCAATTATTAGTCCCGGACTGTTAAGATCAAGGGCACGATCCAGGGTACCGGTAACTATTTCAGAATAATGCCTGCTAATCTCATTCATATTACCCTTATCCACTGAGATGGGCGGCAGGGTAAAATTCAGTTCCGGATATACGTGTCCCCCGCCAATTACCAATCCTCTCCTTGTAGTAACCGGATATGGGGCCGATCCAAAATAAAGCTCTTCCTTGTTCTTAATTGTCAGATCCCTGAATTTCATAATTTTTCCCTGTTTGCTTATGTTTCCCGGATTACCAGATCAGGTTGTAAAATATACTGGCTGTAGCTTGTATCCTTGCCTTCCTGGTAGTCCCGGATGATTGCTGCGGCCTTTTCGGCCATTATTCCTGAATGGCAATCGATCGATGTAATCCGTGGATTGGTATAGCGGCATAATTCTGTGTTCCCGTAACTGACCAGTGAAACATCATCCGGCACACTGATGTTCATATCTTTCAGACGTCCGAGCAAACGGACCGCGACCAGGTCATCAAAACAGAATATCCCTCCTATCTTCTCAGTGTTCAGAAAACTGCTGTCAACTACGGAGATATTGTCAGCCACATATGCCTTTCTTGATGTGTCCTTAATCTCTACCTTACTCATAAAAGTCTTTTCCATCAGTTCCTGCACCATATTTCTGCCCGCCCAGGTCTCGTTCCGCACAAAAACAAGGTTTCCCGGTGTGCGTGACAGCAGGTATTCAACCGCCCGGGTAACGCCAAGATCATAACTCTGTATTACGTAAGGGAACCAGCTTCCTGCCATAGTATGATCAACCAGGGCCACAAGTGTTCCCGATGTGACAAGCTTGCGGTAAAAAGAGGCGGTATTGCTTTCATCAAAAGTAGGCACTACCAATATTACTTCATATCCTGATTTAATCAGCGAACCAACAAGCCTTATTTCTTCCTTCCAGTCATTGTTATCAATAAAATACTCGACTTTTTTTTCTTGTAAGGCAGCCTGCTGTCTGATTGCATCCACCAGTTCCTCAGTCTGAATGGAATAAAATGGTACAACAATCCCCCAGATCCCGTTTTTTGGTCCGGGTTCGGCAACGAAAGAACCTTTTCCTGCCTTCTGTATGATCAGTTCCTCTGCAGCCAGGGATTTCAGTACCAGCTTAGCTGTCTCCCTTGATACCCGGTGCTTATCCCTGAGTTCCGTAATAGACGCTATCCTGCTTCCCGGAGGATATTTCTGAGTAAGGATATCTTCCCTGTACTGTGAGATCAGATGTTTATAAATTGGTATATACTGCTCTTTCTGCATCAATTTTTGAGAAATGATCATGTAAAAATAACAAAATATTTTACATCACATCACATCACATTAAAATTATAACAGAATATGTTCGATCAGGATAGAATACACCTGCTTCCCACGATTAAATATAATCCAGGATTTAGATTTTCCATTTATGTTTGTAGATTTACCAACATGACTCAAAGAGGAAAAAGGCTTTCTTTTCTTGACAGATACCTGACTTTATGGATTTTCTCTGCCATGGCTGCCGGAGTTTTATCGGGATATTTATTTCCGGATATTTCAGGTTTCTGGAACAATATGTCAAGGGGGACCACTAATATTCCCATTGCGATCGGCCTGATAGTTATGATGTATCCCCCTCTGGCCAAGGTCAGGTATGAAGAATTAAAAGATGTCTTCAGAAACAGGAAGATCCTGGTTCTTTCCCTGGTGCAGAACTGGTTGATAGGGCCTGTACTGATGTTCCTCCTGGCTATAACATTTCTGAGAGATTACCCGCACTATATGGCCGGATTGATACTGATCGGACTGGCCCGTTGCATAGCCATGGTGATAGTCTGGAATGAACTTGCTGAAGGGGATACCGAATATGCAGCCGGACTGGTGGCTTTTAATTCCATCTTCCAGGTCCTGTTCTTTTCATTTTATGCATATGTCTTCATTACAGTTCTTCCCGGATGGTTCGGGTTGCAATCCTTTGAGGTCGACATTACAATCGGACAGATTGCCAGAAGCGTCTTCATTTACCTGGGCATCCCTTTCCTTGCCGGATTTCTGACACGTTTTACCCTGATCCGTCTGAAAGATAAAGACTGGTATCATGAAAAATTCATACCAAAGATCAGTCCCCTTACCCTGATAGCCCTGCTCTTTACAATCTTTGTAATGTTCTCATTCAAAGGTGAATATATTATTAAGATCCCCCTGGATGTGGTCCGGATAGCGATCCCGCTAGTGATCTATTTCATCATCATGTTCCTGGTTTCCTTCTGGATGGGTAAGCGGATCGGTGCAGGTTATTCCAGGACAACCACAATTTCCTTTACTGCTGCCAGTAATAATTTTGAACTGGCCATTGCGGTGGCAGTGGCAGTTTTCGGCATTAGTTCCGGAGAAGCCTTTGCTGCAGTTATTGGTCCGCTCGTCGAAGTGCCGGTGTTGATCTCCCTGGTCTCAGTGGCACTCTGGTTTCGAAAAAAGTATTTTGCAACATCATAACCCTTATGGCTTCAAATTATTCTTTTACCGCTTGATACATTTATCATGAAACAAAATATATATAGATCCCATAATTTAGTCACTCTGCTGATTACAGTTCTCTTATTATTGACGATCAAAGCAGAAGGCCAGGCGGATTTCCCCGCTTTCCCGCCGGATAATGTAAGCCGTTCTATGGACCGCGACCAGATGTTGTACCAGCTTGGTATTACCATACCTGAACTTCCGCCTAAAACTGAGGATCCGAATGCACCTACCTATGCCTTCCCGGCTGACTCGTCAAACCCAAATGGTAACTGGACGGATGCACATGGATCTACAATTACCCGGTCGTCCTGGGGCCTGTGGAACAATTATCACGATAAATCCTCCGGCTTTTTTCCCGGAACCGATTCATTCAGACTGGGATCATACACACCAATTGACCTGCTGAAAATGAAAGATGGTACACGGATCACGAGTCCGGATGAATGGTGGAGTAAACGCCGCCCTGAAATATTTAAGGATATTCAGGAAGCCCTGTATGGAGTGATCCCTCCTGACAGTGTTCTCCCTTCAGTTACATTTACGGTATCCGAATCAAGGGGCGGAAATGGGAACGCGGCATATATCCAGAAGGAGATCAGGGGTGTAATTGATATTTCCCGTTACCCTGAAATCAGGAATATACCGGTGATATCGGCGACCTTGCGCACCCCTGCCGGAGCGACCGGACCCGTACCGGTGATGATACATTTTGGCGGCGGCTTTGGTGGTTCAATTGATCTGTACTGGAATCGCATGTACCCGAATGGCTGGGGATATTGTGTATTCAATCTCACGCAGCTACAACCCGATAATGGAGAAGGTTTAACGAGTTACCTGATCGGCCTGGTGAATAAGGGTAACTGGAGGCAACCAGCAGACTGGGGTTCACTGGTGGCCTGGAGCTGGGGAGTAAGCAGGATCATTGATTATTTTGAAACGGACCGGCAGGTGGATGCGTCAAAAACAGGACTAACGGGTCATTCCCGGTACGGTAAAGCCACACTTGTTACCATGGCCTATGAGCCCAGGCTGGCCATAGCATTTCCAAGCGATGCAGGAAGTCTGGGAACGAAAATGAACAGAAGGCACTGGGGCCAGGACCTGGAAAATTCCACCTGGGTCAGTGAGTACCACTGGATGGCCGGGAATTTCTTCAAATGGGCCGGGGAAAAGGTGCCCGGACAATACCTTCCCCGGAAAATTGAAGACTGCCCGGTAGATGCACACTCACTGCTTGCCCTCTGTGCCCCGCGGCCTGTCTTTATTAACGGGGGAAACCGAAGCTCCTGGTGTGATCCCTATGGCATGTATCTGACAAGCGTTTATGCTTCTCCTGTATACGAGCTGCTTGGTACCAAAGGTATTGTGATGCCAGATGAAAAGCCCCGGATTGATGTGGGATATATTTCCGGCGGCCTGGCCTACAGGTACCATGATGGCGGTCACACAGATGCCCCTGAGTGGCCGGATTTTTTTGAATTTGCTGTCAGGTTCATCCATGTACCGGTATTGGAAACCTCTGCTTCATCCGTAAGCCTTGGCTATAAAAAAGATAATACGGCTGAAATTAATATTTCATCCAATGTTGACTGGAGTATTTCCGGTTCTGAAACCTGGCTGAGTGCAGATCCGGCGTCCTCATCACTTGACGGCGTGGTGACAATTAAAGCAGAACCAAATTCAGGTGATACTGCCAGATCAGCAATACTATCCATTAGAGCCAAAGGCCGGCAGCAGAGCATTGTTGTCAACCAGTCCTCATCAAACCCCCGTTTATCGGTTTCAGGAACCAGCTTTTTCATAGATGAGCCGTCTTTTGATACTCTTACAGTCAATATTACTTCCAATACCGCCTGGGATGTTGCATCTTCTGAAGGCTGGCTGGCCGTGAAGAACGAAGCTGGAATTAACAACAGGGATCTCATCGTATATATCTCTGAAAATCCCAGGGTTGAAGAGCGCAGGGCAGAACTTACCATTTCCGCCAGGGATATAGAATCTAAAACCATAACTGTTACCCAGACAAAAGGCCTGCCTACCCTGTTTATCAGCGCTGATTCTATCAGGCTGAACAGTGCAGAAGGAAGTTCTGCTAACATCTGGGCTTCATCAAACACGGATATCATCCTGGAAAGTTCTGAATCCTGGCTTAAGACAGACTTCAATGCCAGGGGGCGTTTCAGTTCCATTACAGTTACAGCAGCCGCAAATCCGTCAGATCAGGAACGCAGCGCTATGGTATCAGTGAAAGTAGAGGGACTTCCAATTCGAAAAATCCTGGTCAGGCAGGAAGCTGATTAGATAATCCGGGTACTTCATTATTTCTCTTTGCTTTTCATAATACATTTCTTTTCTTTATATACAGAAAACATGCAGGTAGGAAAGGCAATCTCATGACACAGGAAGTATCAATCATGCGCCACTGGCAGCGGAGAATTTTCGCCACCGTCTGGATTACCTACTTTATGTATTATTTTTGCCGCTACAACATGCCCGTGGCCAAAACCTCCCTGAGTGTGGCATATAACTGGAACGCAGCTGAAATAGGTGCCATTTTCACGTCCCTTACCATTATGTATGCAATCGGGCAGTTTGTGAACGGTCAGCTCGCAGATCGATTTGGCTCCCGTATTATCAGTACAATAGGAGCAGCCGGTTCGGTGCTGATGAACCTGCTGGTCTTTCTCCTGGTTATGACAGCAACCGAAGGTGGACTATTAATGAATCACCTGCTTACCCTCCTGGTCGTTTTCTGGGGATTTAATGGTTTCTTCCAGGCGATGGGTTGGTCGCCAATGGTGCGTATCGTGGCCCACTGGTTTCCTCTCAGGGGCCGTGGGAAACTGATGGGGCTGATCGGGACATGCTATCAGTTCGGCGCTGCGTTCGCACAACTCCTGGCCATCTTTCTCACAGGGTACTTTGTTCAAAAGCTAAGTGGTGACTGGAGAATGGTCTTCCTTGTACCGGCAGTTCTCTTTGCAGGTATTGGAATATTTTTCTATCTCTCCATTCGCAATAAGCCGGAAGACGCCGGACTTCCTCCGGTGGATGAACAGCCAGTAAAAGCCGAAAACCGGGCAGAAGCCACGGTAAGGGAACAAGGCAGCCTTCTCAGGAACTTATCTGCAACATTGAAGAACCCGACACTCTGGATTGTAGCCTGTACATTCTTCCTTCTCGATGTCAACCGTTATGGTTTCGTGAACTGGCTGCCGGCATATATTGATATTCACAGTGCCCTGGGTGACGAACTGTCCGCAAGTTTTCTTAAGAAGGCCATGAAGATATGCATTCACCCGCTGGCAGGCTCTATTGGTGTAATTGTATGTGGGTGGGCCACGGACAGGTTCTTCCAGGGAAGGCGGGCCCCGGTGATCGCAATAACTCTCTTTTTTCTCAGTATCTCCTCCTTCTTTTTTGTCTACGTGGATGTGGATAACACTTTCCTGCTTGTGTTTGTAGTGGCCCTGGTTGGTTTCTTTACTTATGGCGCCCATATTCTGATGGTTGGCCATGCAGCCATGGATTTCGGACGTAAGGAAGGGGCAGCAGGTGCGGCAGGATTTATCGACAGCATGGGTTATATCGGAGCTTCTCTGGCCGGCTGGGGAGCAGGCCGGCTGATCGTTCACTTCAATATTGATGATCCGCTGGAGCTTCATGGCTATAAGGTAACATTTCTGCTGGCCGGTGCCTGCACTCTTGTCGGAACTGCCCTTATCTGCACAATCTGGAAACGAAGACCGCAGTCCACCTGATTTTAAATAAAGGAACAGAAATGGATTCAACTGAACGATTCAATAAATGCCTCAAGCATGAAAGCATCGACCGTGTGCCTGTTGATTACTGGGCCACTAAAGAGATCAATTCGAAACTGAGAAAACATTTTGGGGTTGAGACCCAGGAAGAGCTGCTCAATCATCTCCACGTTGATTTCCGGTATATTGAAGGACCGAAATACATTGGTCCGGAACTCACCGTCCGGCCGGATGGATCCAGGGAGGATCATTTCGGAGTACCGCGTAAGCCAGTACAGTACGGCGTTGGTAAGAATTCCGGGACCTACAGTGAAGTATCAGAATACCCGCTGGAAAAGGCTGAATCGATAGACGAGATTGAAAGCTATGCCAAATGGCCGCAGGCGGATTGGTTTGACTACGATTGCATCAGCCATCAGGCCAGGCAGGCGCGTGAAACAGGGAAAGTGGTAATTTTCATGGGCGACCGCCTCAATCGATGTGCCCAGCTCAAACCTGCAATGTACGTTCGGGGTGCGGAGCAGATCTTTATAGATACATTTGCCCAACCAGGGATGGCAAAGGCTGTTTTCGGCCGCATAACAGATTTTTATGCCGAATACCTTCGCAGGACACTGGAAGCAGCAGGAGGTAATATAGACCTTGTCTTCACCGGCGACGACTTTGGAACTCAGGAAAACATTTTTATTCCTATCGAGGTGTGGCGCGATCAGCTGCGTGACGGATTCAAGCTGTTCATTGATATAGGCCATGAGTTCGGGTGCAAAGTTGCACATCATACCTGTGGCTGCGTGAAACCTCTTCTGAGTGATTTTATCGAATGCGGACTTGATATTGTAAACCCCATACAACCTGAAGTGGCCGGGATGGACTATGAAAAGATCAAGCAGGAGTTCGGCAGAAAAATCACCTTTCATGGCGGTATTTCGATCCAGAAAACAATGCCTTTCGGTACACCGCAGGATGTACGCAACGAAGTAAAAGACCGGGTTGAAAAGCTTGCAGCAGGTGGTGGTTATATCTTTTGTACTGCACATAACATTCAGACCGATACCCCGATAGAGAATATTGAAGCCCTTTTCTCAGCTTATAGAGAGTTTGGAACTTATTCCTGAAAAAGGAAATAATGAAAATTATTACAATACTCAAATGATGCCCTTGCTTATTGTTCTTTGTGGTGTAATCCTGCTTCTGCTGCTCTCTGAATAGAATAGATCAGGCAATGTGATGCGTTAATCATACTCGGATCCCAATAATTACCATATCATCAATTTGTTCGTAATTCCCCATCCATTCATTCATTACCTTTCCAATGGTGTTGTGCTGTTCTGTCATCGATATGTCTGATACAGAGAGAAGAAGTTCCTGCAACCTTTTTTTCAGGAATTTCTTCCCATTTGGACCACCAAACTGGTCTGCATAACCATCAGAGAATATATATATGGAATCTCCCTTCTTCAATGGAATGATATGGTTTGAAAATGGAATCATAGAATCATGATGACCTACCGGCATTCTATCTCCATTGGTTGAAAATAATTCTTTATTTCTGATCAGGTACAAAGGATTATTGGCACCGGCAAATTGGAGCTGGTTCTTTTCTAAATCAATGATGCACAGGGCCATATCCATACCTTCCTTCCTCTCCTCCAGCTTACCTTCCTGTCTCAGAGCATCTACTATATGTTCTCTCAGGCTGTTTAGTATGGCTGATGCGGTTAATTTATTCTGGTCCATAGTATGA
>CAZILN010000091.1:0-25804 GCA_964540005.1 uncultured Bacteroidaceae bacterium
TAAGCCTTCACCAGCACATAAAGGTTAAGGTCCTGGAAGTGGATATACTGCGAAAAAGGATACAGCTTTCAATGAAGGATGTATGACCGATCGGATCGGTTCATCGGATGAATCGATCGGATGAATCGATCGGATCGATCGATCCGATCGGTTAGCTCACGTGCAGAACCAGACCTTTCATGTATTCACCTTCGGGATGGTAGATGCTGACCGGGTGATCCGGAGGCTGGTGGAGCTGGTGGAGTATGCGGACCTTCCTCCCGGTTCCTGCAGCAGCTGCAAATACCGATTTGCGGAAATTTTCCTTACTGACAGCCTGTGAACAAGAAAAGGTAAACAGTAATCCTCCTGCCTTGATCCGGTCGATTGCCAGGGCATTCAGCCGTTTATACCCCTGCAATGCATTGGCCAGCACATGCTGATGCTTGGCGAAGGCCGGGGGATCGAGAACGATAAGCTCGTATTTGTTGTTCACATCCCTCAGGTAGTCAAATGCATCAGAAATGACGGGATTGTGTTTCTCATCCGGGAAACCGTTCAGGCTGATATTCTCCACTGCAAGATCAATCGCTGCTGCCGAGCTGTCAACGGTATCAACTCCCTGGGCACCGCCCCTTAGAGCATACACTGAAAATCCACCGGTATAGCCAAAAAGGTTCAGTATCATCCTGTTTCCAGAATAACGCTCAACTAATTTCCTGTTTTCCCTCTGATCAATAAAGAAGCCGGTTTTCTGTCCTTTTTCAACATTTATCCGGAAAGAATTTCCGTATTCCATGACCTGCACAGCTTGTCTGTCGCCGATCAGGTAACTATTTGCAGGTTTCTCTGCTGTTTTGCCAGGCAGGGTCCCCTCTGACTTGTCGTAGACGGCCACCAGGCTTTCACCGAGTATTTCCTGTATTGCCTGTGTGATCCGCTCACGTTCCATGTACATGCCCATGGAATGAAACTGCAATACCACCGTCCCGTTATAATAATCGGCAATCAGTCCAGGCAGCCCATCCCCTTCAGCATTTATCAGCCTGAAGACATTTGTTTGGGGATTATCGAGGAGGCCTATTTCCCTTCTGTAATTATAAGCCTGTTGAACAATACCGTTCCAGAAATCCCCGTCCGGATCCTTATCAGACCAGGAAATGATTCTTACGGCTATGGACCCGCTCTGGTAATGTCCCGTACCCAGGAATTCATCCTTATTGGAATACACTTTTACAACCACACCTTCAGCCGGATGTCCCAGTATCTTTTTGATGGCCCCTGAGAATACCCACGGATGGTATCTCCTCAGCGACTGGTCTTTACCTGATTTAAGGATTATTTTCACTCCCGCTGTCATAAACCTGGTTCTTGTTTTAATATTTGGTTATCAGTTAAAGGCTGTCTGTCTGAGTTTGTAGTAAATTTCATGGCAGATCCATGCATCAGTGGCAGCATATGCCATCTGGGCTTCGGTAAGGGAATGATTTCCCCAGTCAGACAGCTGCTGGGATTTGGAGATTTTCACCTTCAGAACAATGGCAGCAAGTTTGCGCAGGCTATTGTCTTCAATGTGATAGGCCAGCGAATACTGCTGCAGGTCGATAAAACTCTGTGGCTTTATCTTCCTCACAGAGTTCAGGGAGCGTATATCATCATGGACGGCCGCCCCTATCTTACGAATGGAACTATCTTCTATAATACGTACCAGTTCATCAGGGAGACCTATCATATTGAGCCGGAACAGGAAAGCATCCGATGAATCCGCCAGCTGCATAAGGGCAATTTTATTTCTTATGCCCTTTTTAAAACTGGGTTTGGTTTCGGTATCAAATCCCAGGACAGTCTTGGATCTCAACAGGGGAAGGACCCTCTTGAACTCAAGCTGATTGTCAACAAGGAATACCCTGCCCCTGAACTTCACCAGTGGCAGTTCTGAAACGTCTTCCGAGGATATGCTTCTTGCATACATAAAAATGAAATGGCTTTTGCGATAAACCGGTAAAAATACATGAATTTATTATTTTTCATGCCATTGTATGGTATTGTCTGCCATCCTGCTCAGTTTATTATTGTCCATTAACCACTGTAACACCTTAATGCACCTGTCTTCATCCAGGGAACTGTTTTCAACCAGGCTCTCAAGATCCATGCTCTCACCTGACAGGATATCCCTGATCTCTTCAACGGCCAGGTCAAACTCATACCGGCTGAATTCCAGCTTTTCCCTTTTCATGCATACATCGCACTGTCCGCATCTTCCCGCTGAACGTTCGCCAAAATATGAGACCAGGAACTGGCTGCGGCAAACCTGATCCTGGCCGGCATATTCAAGCACGGCCCGCAGGCGCTTCTCATACCGCTGCTTCCTGTCTTTATAATGCTCTTTTGAAATGTGCAGGGTGTTATTATCTATGCGTTCTTCAGTAAAAATTACCACAGGGGTTTTTTTCTGGGTAATATACTTTACTACACCTGTGGAAGTCAGCCTGCTCAGGTATTTTTTGATAATCTCAGGCTGCACCTTTGCTTTGGCTGCAAGGGATTCCTCGTAGATAGTGACATAATCAGTAAACAATCCAGAATAGGTGCGCAGGACCAGCTTAATGAATGCATCAAGCTCTGCATTGGCTACCTGGAATTTATAAAGATAATCCCGGTCCACAACAAATTTTAATTTGGAAGGGTGATGGATCTCCTCTGTCAGTTCAATATATCCATCAGCCTGCAGGAATTGCATGCTGTTATAAATGCTCAGAATATCATGCTTATAACGTTTTGCAAAATTTGCAATGTTAAAGTCAAATACCTGGTTCTTAGCGGAGCCCACCGGTATCTGGTAATAATTTCCCAGTTCCCTGTATATTTGTTTAATGCTATCTATCTCAGGGAAACTGGTTTTCATCCGCTTGTCAACTGTCAGTTTATCCGATTCGTTGTACAACAAAACCGCATGAGCTTTCTGGTCGTCCCTGCCTGCCCTGCCTGCCTCCTGGAAATATGCTTCCACTGAATCAGGAAGGTCCATATGCAGCACGAAACGCACATCTGCTTTATCAATGCCCATTCCGAAGGCATTGGTAGCCACCATGATCCTGTATTTCCCTGCCATCCAGTCCACTTGCTTGCGGCTGCGGTCAGCATGATCCAGTCCGGCATGATAGTAATCACAGGATATACCGTTTTTATGAAGGAATATAGCCATCTCCCTTGACCGCTTCCGGCTGCGGACATAGATTATACCTGATCCGCGTATCTGTTCACATATCCTGAGAATGTATTTCTGTTTATCTTCTACAGTCCTGACTGTATAAATGAGGTTCTTTCGCTCAAAACTGGACCTGAATACTTTCTTTTTCCTGAATTTAAGTTTATCCTGAATGTCCCTCACCACTTCAGGTGTAGCAGTTGCAGTCAGGGCCAGGACAGGCACTCCGGGCAGGTATTCACGCAGATCGGCAATCTGGAGGTAAGAGGGCCTGAAGTCATATCCCCATTGCGAGATACAATGAGCCTCATCAACGGCTACAAGGTTGATCCTCATATGTTCGAGCCGGGCTCTGAATAGTCTTGTATTGGTCCGCTCAGGTGAGAGGTACAGGAACTTGAAATCCCCGTATATCGAATTCTCCAGAGCCACATCAATTTCTTCACCCGACATTCCCGAGTGAACAGCAAGGGCTTTTATTCCCTGCTTGTTCAGTCGCTCCACCTGGTCCTTCATCAGGGCTATCAGGGGTGTTATGACCAGGCAAAGACCTTTCATTGACATTCCGGGTATCTGGTAGGTGATCGATTTCCCTCCGCCGGTCGGCAGCAAAGCCAGGGCATCCTGTCCGTTTACCACGGTATTTATTATCTCTTCCTGGAGAGGCCTGAATTCATTGAATCCCCAGTATTTTGACAGTATTTGCTGGTAAATATTCCTTACCTGTTCAGGCATTATTAATAATATCAGTTATTATCTGTATAAAGCTTGCCTGAGATGTGGCAGGCTGGTATACAATATCGTTAAATTTTTGTAATTTCGCACAATTTTACATTAATGATACCAAACACCTGAGATATGTCATTTGAACAGCAAAAAATAACGAGCGAAGGCCTGACCTTTGATGATGTTTTACTCCTCCCCTCCTATTCTGAGGTCCTGCCTCGCGAAGTCAGTCTGAAAACCCGCCTTTCAAGGAATATTGATCTTAACATCCCCATCATTTCAGCTGCCATGGATACTGTCACCGAGGACAAGCTGGCCATAGCCATTGCAAGGGAAGGCAGCATAGGGGTGATCCATAAGAACATGAGCATTGAAGAGCAGGTCAAACAGGTCAGGAAGGTTAAAAGAGCTGAAAATATAATGATACTCGATCCCATAACCATCAGGGAAGACGGGACTATCGCGGATGCCCTGATGCTCATGCAGGAATACAAGATCGGGGGTATACCGGTTGTGGACGACAATAAAAGACTGATAGGGATCGTAACCAATCGCGACCTGAGGTTTGAGACCAGCCTGGCAAAACCTGTCAGCAAGGTAATGACTAAGGATAAAATTATTACTACCACACAAAAGACAGACCTTGTAAAAGCGGCAGACATACTTCAAAGGCATAAGATCGAAAAACTGCCGGTTATTGATGACGATAACAAGCTGATCGGCCTGATAACCTATAAGGATATAACGAAATCCAAGGACATGCCGAATTCCTGCAAGGATTCCAATGGAAGGCTGCGGGTTGCCGGCGCAGTAGGCGTTGCAGATGATACGGTTGACAGGATGACAGCCCTGGTGGAAGCAGGTGTGGATTCCATCTTCATCGACACCGCACACGGTCATTCCGCCAGGGTGATCGAGCAGTTAACGTATGCGAAAAAACATTTTCCCGGGACAGACGTGGTTGCAGGTAACATAGGAACTGCCAAAGCCGCCGAAGATCTTATAAAAGCCGGAGCCGATGGTCTTAAGGTAGGAATTGGTCCGGGCTCCATCTGCACTACCCGGATCATCGCCGGAGTCGGGATACCTCAGCTGACTGCCATTTATGACGTGGCTGTTGCAGCTAAAAAAGCCGGTGTTCCTGTTATAGCAGACGGAGGCATCAGGTATTCAGGAGATATAGTTAAAGCGCTTGCTGCCGGTGCCGATTCAATAATGGCCGGATCACTTTTTGCGGGTGTGGAGGAATCTCCGGGTGAGACCATAATATATAACGGGCGAAAATACAAAACATACCGCGGAATGGGTTCTATTGAAGCCATGCAACAGGGCTCCAGGGACAGGTATTTCCAGGATAGTGAAGATGAAAATGGTAAACTGGTCCCCGAAGGCATAGCTGCCAGGGTACCTTACAAGGGTATATTATCTGAAGTAATCTACCAGTTATCCGGCGGACTGAGAGCAGGAATGGGGTATTGCGGGACAAAGAACATTTCTGAACTGCAGGAAGCCGAATTTATTAAAATCACCCCTTCGGGAGTTATAGAGAGTCATCCCCACGATGTAACCATCACACGTGAGGCGCCTAACTACAGCCGATAATATATATTAATTACATGCGTTAATTAACAGGAATAAATCTTCATACTATGAATTTCAGATTGATTATTGTACTTATACTGTTACTTTCAGTTTCCAGGCTGTTTGCACAGAACGACCAGGATGCAATACTGATGACAATACATGACCGTGAGATTACACTTGGGGAATTTGAAAGGATCTACAAGAAAAACAATTCAAGTGCATCAATTGAACAACAATCGGTTGATGAATATCTCGAACTCTTCATTAACTTCAAATTAAAAGTCATTGAGGCTGAAGAACTCGGGTACGATACCCTCCAGACCTTCATAAGGGAATTCACGGGTTACCAGAAGCAGCTGGCCAAACCCTATATGTCTGATAAAGAGGAGATGGAAGAACTGCTTAAAGAAGCGTACGAACGGGCACAATTTGATATACATGCCAGCCATATACTTATTAAATGTGACCAGGATGCCGCACCACAGGATACAGCCATTGCCTATGCCAAGGCCTTCGAGATCAGGCAGCGCATCCTCAACGGAGAGGATTTCGCCACCGTAGCCAGGGCTACTTCTGATGATCCTTCAGCCAAGACTAATGGTGGGGACCTGGGATATTTTACGGTATTCAGGATGGTTTATCCTTTTGAATCCGCGGCATACAATACCCAGCCGGGTGAAATATCTGTTCCCGCCAGGAGCCGGTTCGGATATCATATTATCAAGGTGGAGGAACGCCGTCCTGCCAGGGGTTCGGTTAAGGTGGCCCATATCATGGTGCTCACTCCGGAAACCATGTCCGGGGAGCAACTAAAGGAGGCAGAAAGAAAGATCAATGCCCTGCATGACAGTCTTGTTGACGGCGCGGACTTTGCTGAACTGGCACGTCGTAATTCAGAAGACAGGGGTTCGGCCGCCAGGGGAGGTGAACTGGCTTTTTTCGGAACAGGAAGAATGGTACCTGAATTTGAACATGCAGCCTTTTCCATTACAAATCCAGGTGAATTCTCGAAGCCGGTTAAAACTTCTTTCGGATGGCACCTGCTCAAACTGATTGAACGAAAGGAAATTGGAGACTTTGAAACAATGAGAGCCGAATATACTGACATGATCAATAAAAGTGACCGTGCAAGATACTCAAAGAAAGCTACGGTAGAAAGACTTAAAAATGAGTACAACTACACTGAATTTCCGGGAAACCTGCGTAGTATCTATTCAATTGTTGATTCGACTATATTCCAGCGGACATGGTCGGTACCCGGGACTGCGCAGCTGAATAACAAGCTGTTTGTAATCGATGGACAGGAGTATACCCAGATGCAGTTCGCCGGATACCTGGAATCACACCAGGGGGGCAGGCAGATCAACCATGTGGTGTATGTTGACCGCAAATTCCAGGAATTCGTAGAATCATCCCTGATCGCTTATGAAGAAGCTCATCTGCCTGGCAAATTTCCTGAATACAAACACCTGCTCCAGGAATACCATGATGGCATACTACTGTTTGACCTGACAGATAAAATGGTCTGGTCCAAAGCTATTCAGGACAGCCTGGGACTGGAAGAGTTTTACCGGGAACACAAGAATGACTATATGTGGGAGAAGCGTATCGATGCTGTTATATATTCCTGTGCCAGCAGGGACCTGGCAGAAGAATCCGTAAAAATATATAGTGACAAAACAAACAGGAATGCTCCACCCAGCGCTCTGGCTGAGCGCCTTTGTGAGCCCCTTAATGATTCTTCCTGCATTACTTTCACAACAGGCAAATATGAAAAAGGTGATAATGAATTGATTGATAAAATGAACTGGAACAACTGGTTATCAGAAATATCTGAAAATGACGGCAGGTTCATATTCATACTCAAGAAGGACAACTTACCTGCCGGGCCAAAATTACTGGATGAGGCCCGGGGACTTATAACTGCCGATTATCAGAACCAGCTTGAAAAGCTATGGATCAGTGAACTAAGGGATAAGTACCCTGTAAAAGTCAACCGAAAACTGTTATCAACAATAGAATAAGCCTGAGATGCAAATAAGATCAATAAACCTTGCTTTCTTTTCCTTGCTCATTTTTTCGGGATGTATGCTTTCCTGTACAGGACTGGAGAACAGGAACAGGGAGAAGCCTATCGCCAGGGTTAATGACAGATTTCTTCTGCCTTCGGATATAGTTGATATTTTTCCAAACGTACTGTCCGAAGAGGACAGCCTTATGATCTTGCGGAATTTTACAAATAAATGGATCAAGAAACAACTGATCCTGCAGAAAGCCGAATTGAACCTGACAGCGGAGCAAAAAGACGTCAGGAGGCAACTCGACGAATACAGGTCTTCCCTCCTGATCTACAAGTATGAGCAAAGCCTGATAACTCAGAAACTGGATACAGTGATTGAGGAAACCGAAATTGAAACTTACTATGGTGTGAATTCTTCAAATTTCATACTGGACAACATCATTGTTAAGGCCCTGTTCATTAAATTACTTGCAGATGCTCCTAATCTTAACAGCATCAGGTACCTGTACCGCTCAGAAGAAGAAGAGGATATCCAGCAGATTGAAAGCTACTGTTACCAGTTTGCCAATAAATATGATTACTTCAATGATAACTGGGTTATCCTGGATGATATCCTGGACGAACTTCCGGAAACAATTGCTGATCCTGCCAGGCGGCTGAGATATTATAACTTTATTGAACAACAGGATTCATTATACAGGTATTTTATTCATATCAGGGATTTTAAACTCAATTCTGAGCTTGCTCCCCTTGAATATGTTTCTGAGAATATTAAGAGTATTATACTGAACAAGAGGAAACTGCAATTTATTCAGGACCTGGAGAACAATATTTATAATGACGCCCAGAATAAAGGACAGTTTAACATATACTAAGAATCATTATGAAACGATATAAAGCAATCGCCTGCACAGGTCTGTTGATACTTACAGCTACATACCTTGCTGCTCAGCCACGAATAATCGACAGGGTGGTTGCCGTAGTAGGCGATAATATGATCCTTCAGTCTGACGTGGAGAACCTTTATCTTCAATACAGAGCACAGGGAATGCCTGTTTCAGCAGATAACAAATGTGTAATCCTTGAAGAATTCCTGTCTCAGAAACTACTGCTGAACCAGGCAAAGATTGACAGTATAGAGGTTACGGAGTCCCAGGTAGAGCTTTCACTCGACAACAGGCTGCAATATTTCATCAACCAGATCGGTTCACAGGAAAAGCTTGAGGCCTATTTCAATAAAACTATTTTCCAGATCAAAGACGATTTCAGGGATCTCATCCGTGACCAGATGATCACGAATGAGATGCAGACGGAAATCACAGGATCCGTAGCTGTTACTCCCTCAGAAGTCAGACAATTCTATAACAATTTCCCCAAAGACAGCATCCCATACATAGATGCGCAGACGGAAATCAGTCAGATCGTAATTTACCCTCCGGTAACAGAGGATGCCATTTTTAATGTAAAGCAACGGCTCCTGGAATTGCGTAAACGCATTATTGACGGGGATAGTTTTACCACACTGGCTGTATTGTACTCTGAAGACGGTTCTGCCACTAGAGGTGGGGAGGTTGGTTTCAAGGGTAAGGGAGAGCTCGATTCCGAATATGCGAAAGCAGCCTTCAGCCTTAAGAAAGACGGAATTTCGACTATCGTTGAATCAGATTTTGGCTACCATATCATACAGCTGATCGAACGCCAGGATGACCGTGTAAATACCAGGCATATCCTGATGAAAGCTAAAATAGAACCTGATGCTGTTGTAAAAACAACAAGCAGGCTAGACAGCCTTGCTACTGTTATCAGAACCGACACACTCACATTCGCAACTGCTGCAAGGTATTTTTCCCAGGACAAACATACCAGTGTCAACGGGGGCATCAGGATCAATCCATACACCAATACCACCCAGTTTGAAATGGACGAATTGAATCCCGAGGATTATTATGCCATTAAAGACCTTGAGGTCGGGGAAATCACCAGGGCTTTTCAATCGACCGATGAAAATGGAAAACAAGTGTATAAGATCATCAGGGTGAACAGCAGAACAAAGCCACACCGGGCCAACCTTAAAGATGATTATATGACACTCCAGGCACTGGCACTGGTTGAAAAAAAAGAACAGGTTTTTCAGGACTGGATACAGGAAAAAATTCTCTCTACCTATATCAGGATAGACGATTCCTTTAAATCATGTACATTTGCTCATGAGGACTGGGTCAGGTAGCTCTCTTTCCCCTCTTCTAACGGATCTCAGATGAGCACTTCATGTAACCTCATAAAACTACTATTACTGGCGCTATCTGGAAGTGTCCTGGTTGCATCTCAGGCCATGAGCCAGGAAGTTAAACAGATAGAGATCATTTATGCCGAACTGATGGAGCATGATGAATCACTGGGACCGGGCGTCATCAAATGCCTGGGCAATGTTCAGTTCAAGCAGGAAGGTATGTTAATGGATTGTGACTCTGCCTATTTTTATGGAGAGGAGAACCGTGTTAATGCCTGGAACAACATCCACATTTACCAGGCCGACACTCTTCATCTTTACGGTGATCAACTGGAATACCTGGGGGATATCAAACTGGCCAAATTCCGCAAAAATGTCATCCTGATCGATAAAGAATCAATCCTGCAGACAGAGTATCTTGATTTTGACAGGATCAATGATGTTGGATACTACATTAACGGAGGAACCATCAACAGCGGGGATAATATCCTGAGAAGTACTACCGGCCATTATTTCTCTGCTGTTAAAATGGCTCATTTCAGGGATAGTGTGGTAATCACGAATCCTGATTATACCATATATTCTGATACGCTCAGGTATCACACCGAGACTGAAATTGCCTACTTTGAAGGTCCTACAGAAATCATCAGTGAGGATAACTACATCTATTGCGAGAATGGCTGGTATGATACGGAAAAGGATATATCCCAGTTCAACAAAAATGCTTACCTGGAATCAAAGGGACAGTTCCTCAGGGGCGACAGCCTGTATTACGAGAGGACCCTGGGGCTGGGAAAAGCATTTGACAATGTAGAACTTTTTGATTCGGCCCAGGACATACTCCTGCGGGGCAGGGAAGCATTATATATTGAAGATCCTGAATATGCACTGCTGACTGACCGTGCGGAATTCGTACAGATCGATGGAGAAGATTCCCTGTATGTACATGCCGACACCCTTGAATCAATGCTTGATACCAGTGGGATTTTCAAGATCCTTAAGGCTTATTATAAGGTCAAGATATTCCGGTATGACCTCCAGGGCAAATGTGATTCCCTTGTCTACCTTGAGCGTGATTCTGTTTTTGAACTGCATCATGCACCGGTGCTATGGTCTGATGAGAATCAACTTACTTCTGAGTTTATCAAGGTACATATGGCCAATAAAAAACTCGATTATATAGAATTTACCAGGAATTCCTTCATAATCTCACAGGAAGATTCCACACGATTCAACCAGATCAAAGGCAGGAATATGACCGGATATTTCACAGATAACAAACTCGTAAACATACTTGTAAAAGGGAACGGGCAGGCGATCTATTTCATTGATGATATGGAGAAAGAAATCGGTGTTAATAAGGCCGAAAGCACAGATATAATGATCTATATGAAGAATAGAAAGATTGACAGGATCAATATGCTTATCTCCCCTGAAGGAACAATATATCCACCTGGTTTTCTTGAGAAAAACGATTTATACCTCACCGGATTTACCTGGCTCCAGAAACACCGGCCGCTGAAGAAAGATGATATTTTTATCTGGAAGGAATGATGGGAAGGATAGTATATATTCAACTACACAGTTAGTGGGAGGATATTAAAATATTGCTACTTAGCTTCGCGTAGCTAAGTAGCCATATTTTCATTACTGCCAAAAATAAAAGGATATATTGCAAAATGCGGCCTCACGTCACGTTAGTTATGTAGCCGCATTTTGTAATATATCCTTTTACTCAATACTCGTCTTCGTTGAAGAAGAAATCATCCTTGCTGGGATAATCGGGCCAGATATCTTCAATACTTTCATAGATATCCCCCTCATCCTCAATTTCCTGCAGATTTTCAATTACCTCAAGAGGAGCACCGGACCGAATACCAAAATCAATCAATTCGTCTTTTGACGCCGGCCAAGGTGCATCTTCCAATTTTGAAGCTAATTCAAGTGTCCAATACATGTTCCTGAGATTAATGAATCGGGACAATCACTCCCTGAAAATTGTGCAAATATAAAAAAAAATTGAAATTACAATCAGGCATTCCATTTTATTTCTTCACTACCTGAAATCCTGAGGATGTATCGGGCAAGGACAAAAAGGTAATCTGCCAGCCTGTTTAAGAATTTTAGAACCAGTTCCAGGTCACTGTTTTCTCCTGTTAATGGCACAACCAGCCGTTCTGCCCTGCGGCAGATGCTGCGACAAATATGACAATATGAGGATGCGGTATGACCTCCCGGAATGATGAATGAACGCAGGGGGGGAAGTTCATTTTCAATTATATCTATTTCTTGTTCGAGGCGATGAATATCGGGATCAGACAATAAGGGGATATTTGCCTCTGCACCCACCTCCCTTGAAAGGATAGCTGATGCCACCATCAGCCTGTCCTGTATCCATACCAGAACATCTTTCTTTTTGCAGCTTTCCTCCTGGTCACGGATCAGTCCAAGCCATGAAATCACTTCATCAAGCGTTCCGCCGGCTTCAATCCTTGGATGGTTCTTGGGTACCCGGGTGCCGCCAAGCAGGGAGGTAATTCCCTTATCTCCTCCTCTGGTATATATTTTCATGTTTTTGGGTGCTAAGCTTCCGAGACAGTCTCCTCTTCCTTAACTATATCAGATTCAACATTTCCGTCTATTAAACGAATGATGCGCCTGGCTCTAAGGGCAATGTCCTCTTCGTGGGTTACCAGTATAACTGTATTACCCCTGTCGTGGATCTCATCGATCAGGTTCATTATATCGATAGAAGTTTTGGAATCAAGGTTTCCGGTCGGTTCATCGGCAAGTATTATTGCTGGTTTGTTCACCAGGGCCCGGGCTACTGCAACCCTCTGCCTTTGTCCGCCCGAAAGCTCATTGGGCTTGTGCTCCATCCTGTCTCCGAGTCCTACACTCTCAAGGGTTTCCTTGGCCCTTTCAATCCGTTCGGTTTTCGAGACGCCGGCATATACCAGCGGAAGCATTACATTCTCAAGTGCGGAATACCTGGGTAAAAGATTAAAGGTCTGGAAAATGAAGCCGATCTCGTTATTCCTGATATCCGCCAGCTGGTTGTCCTCCATCCTCATCATCATGGAAAGATCATCCTTTTTTATCGTGATCTCGTTACTGGCATCCCCGTTATTGTTCCCTATAGTTTCCGGACCAAGTCCGGGCTTGAATTCAATATGACTCACAATGTTATTGTTAAGCACATACTTCCCGACAGTCGGAGTGTCCAGGCATCCGATAATATTCATCAGGGTGGACTTACCTGATCCCGAAGGTCCCATAATGGCCACGAAATCATTTCTGTCAATATTCAGGTCAATTGACCTTAATGCCCGTACCTCTATTTTACCAATATAGTAGTACTTGACTAAATTCTCTAAGGTTATAATGCTTTCCATGTGGAAAAATTTTTTAAAGCTCAAAAGTAATAAAAAAACTATGACAGCCGCATGATATAATGCTGCTTATACATACCTGTCCTGAAAAACAGGATCCCCATCCGGAACAGGTCGATACTCAATGTAATCCGGGGCATTTCGATGATCTTATTCCAGGCCCTGTTCATTCCTTCTGACAGATGGATATCATCCAGGACAATTACACTGTCCTCCTTAACAACTTGCAGAAACACCGAAATATTATCCAGTACACTGCTTTCTTGATGATCCCCGTCAATAAAGACCATCAGGGGATGATCCATTTGTTTCAGCATCCCGGGAAGGCTATCCGAAAACCGTCCTGTAATGACTTCTATCTGCCTGAATCCGCAGCAGGTAAAATATCCGGCAGCCTTTCCTGCTATTTCCGGACAAGCTTCCAGGCTGATTATCCTTGTTTCGCCAGAAGCCTCAGCCATATACATGGTACTGATTCCCAGTCCGGTACCTAACTCAACGATCAATGCCGGCCTGTTAAAGCTTACCATCCTGCTGAGAATGGAACTGTACCTCTTACTTACCGCGGTCTGTTTCATGACCTTCCCCAATGGCCGACGGTCAGAAAGATTTTTGCGGGTCCCGGCCCCATGATCAGTTACATCGAGCAACTCACCGGAGGCTTCAGCCTCTTTTCTCAGGTTTTCTATTAGACTGCTTTGGAGGGCTGGTGGTTTAATGACAGAAGTATAAAAATCATAAACAAAAGGTGAGTGGATCCCGTGCCCTTTCCTGTGTCCTGCCCTCAGAAGGTATTTCAGATAAGATATGAACTGGTACATCGGTCAAAAATAATAAGAATACCAATGCAATGTTAGTAAGTCCCCTCGCTGTATTTGTTCCTGTGACGTCATATTTATAATTTTAGGCAAAAACAAGTATGTCTGATATCCTTCAGAATGATATAAAATTTCTTCCGGGTGTCGGACCGAAACGGGCAGAGTTACTTTACAAGGAACTGAATATCGCCACTTTCGGGGATCTGCTGTATCATTTTCCGTATAAGTATATCGACCGGACGAAATTCTACAGTATTTCCGAGATCTCACCAGGATTGCCCCATATCCAGGTCAAGGGGCAGGTAATGGCAATGAATATGGCAGGCGGTGGCCGAAAAAAACGCCTGGTTGCAGAATTCTCTGATGGTACGGGCAGTATCGAGCTGGTCTGGTTCCAGCGGATAAACTGGATCAAAGACAGTGTCAAACCCGGGAGGGACTATGTGGCTTTCGGAAGACCAAGTGTGTACGGCAGGAAGATCAACCTTATCCATCCGGAACTGGAAGAAGTCGAAAAATACCAGGCACAGCCGGGTTCCGGACTTCAATCTATGTACAGCACTACCGAGGCACTCAAAGACAATTACCTATCTTCCCGGACCCTGCACAAACTTATCACCAACCTGTTTACTTCCTTCAAGGTCGAGATCCCGGAAACACTGCCCGATTACCTGGTAAAGGAATATGGCCTTCTTACCATTAATGAAGCGCTTCGAAACATACATTTTCCGGAGAATGCCAAACTCCTCAGGAATGCAGAATACAGGCTTAAGTTTGAAGAACTTTTTTATATCCAGCTCAGCATCCTCAGGCAGAAATTCAACCGGCTTAACTATTTCCAGGGCTTTGTTTTCTCGCGTGTAGGCGATTACCTCAACAACTTTTACAGTAAGAACCTTCCGTTTGAACTGACAGGTGCACAGAAGCGGGTTATCAGGGAGATCAGGCGCGATTTGGGCTCAGGGAAGCAGATGAACAGGCTGCTTCAGGGTGATGTGGGCAGCGGCAAGACCCTGGTGGCCCTGATGAATATGCTTATTGCCCTGGACAACGATTTCCAGGCTTGCCTGATGGCCCCCACTGAAATTCTGGCTAACCAGCACTTTGCTACCCTGAGTGGAATGGTAGAAGGATTAGGGATCAACCTGAAGCTGCTGACCGGTTCCATAAAGAAGGCAGAAAGAATTCCCATCCATGAGGAACTGATGAATGGAGCCCTGCAAATACTGGTCGGTACCCATGCCCTGCTTGAAGATGTGGTTCAGTTTAAGAATCTCGGACTGGTAATAATTGATGAGCAGCACCGTTTCGGAGTAGCACAGCGGGCCCGCCTGTGGCAAAAAAATGAGCAGCCTCCCCATGTGCTGGTCATGACAGCCACTCCTATTCCCAGAACACTGGCTATGACCCTGTATGGGGACCTTGATGTATCGGTTATAGATGAAATGCCTCCGGGACGAAAACCCATCCAGACTTTCCATTATACTGACTCCAAAAGGCTCAAGGTGCATGGCTTCATGCAGAAACAGCTGGCAGAAGGACGGCAGATCTTTGTTGTATTTCCGCTTATCAAAGAATCGGAGAAGATGGATTATAAGGACCTGGAAGATGGATATTTCAGCATCTGTGATGCCTTTCCTGCTCCTGAGTATGCCGTCAGTATGGTACACGGCAGGATGAAGGCACAGGAAAAAGAAATTGAAATGAAGCGTTTCATCGAAGGCAAGACACACATACTGGTGGCGACCACTGTGATTGAGGTCGGTGTTGATATTCCCAACGCTACGGTTATGATCATTGAAAGTGCCGAGCGTTTCGGACTGTCACAGTTGCATCAGCTGAGGGGCAGGGTTGGCAGGGGTGCTGATCAGTCCTACTGCATACTAATGAGTTCCTATAAGCTTACCGACGATGCTAAGAAAAGGTTCGAGACCATGGTCAGGACAACAGACGGGTTTGAAATTGCAGAAGCCGATCTGCAGCTTCGCGGACCCGGCGACCTTGAAGGAACCCAGCAAAGCGGGATTCCCTTTGAACTGAAAATTGCCAACCTTGGAAAGGACGGTCAGATCCTGCAGTATGCCAGGGACATAGTGCTGAAAATACTGGAGGAGGATCCCCTCCTTGATGATCCCCGGAATGCCGTCCTCTTGCTGCAACTCAAAAAACTCTCCCGGAGCAGCTTTGACTGGAGCAATATAAGCTGAAGTCGTCGTTCATCTCCGGAAGAGATAAATTCTCTCAGGTCTTCTTGTAATAAACCAGGGTACTTATCGAAAAGACCATGAGGATAAGGAAGAGGTAGAAGGGCAGCCACATTATCCGGGCCGTCTCACTGTCCTGGTTTAATGAAAAAAATATAAAGAACAGTAATAAGAAGGGTATAGAAAGAAGCAGGGTAGTGAATCCTGCCCTGCGGACATCTGTCCCCTGCTTTTCATCATATATTTCAGCGCTGCTTTCCCTGAATTTGACGATCAGCCAGTATATTATGATCAGACCGTAAGGCAGCAATATCAGTATTGCCGTCGAAATAAAATTCCATCCAAGCTTTCTGAAAGGCAGGTCCAGTCCCAGTATCATGAACGTCCAGGCCAGTCCTAGCAGACCGCATACAATCCCCACATAGTTGGCGATGCTGAAAATGATCTCATCTTTTTTGGCCGGGACCGGTTCATCCGGATGTTGTAAATCCCTTGATATCCGGATAAGCAGGGCAAGCATAGAACAGAAAAACAAAAAATGTATCCCCTGGAAGATGTACAGTATGGGCCATTCACTGCTGGTATCCCAACCCACATCATACTCCTTCCCTATATCCCCGAGAATGGCCCAGTCACCAAAGACTGAGATTGCCGAGAGTATCCCGAGGCAGAGGGCCAGAATGCCCAGCACATCCGCCTTTTTAAATAAACGGAACTGGAAGGCCAGGGTCAGGGCAGCCGAAATATGATAGAAGAAGAAATATAAAAACCCTATCCATACCATGCCTACCAGCGGTTCCAGTTTATCAACCGGTTCCAGATTTATTATCGCCGGCCGGGCGACTTCCAGCACCACAACATTGTACACCAGCCACGCCAGGGCAATAATGCCCATAATCAGGCTGATCCTGCTGCTGATTTTGACTGTCTGTTTCATAAAAGATGATTTAAAATTTATTGTTCAATAAAGAAGACTTCCTCGAAATCCTTTTCGAAATACCTGCATATCCTGAGGGCCAGCAGCGCAGACGGCACAAACTTGCCCTTTTCGATAGAATGAATGGTTTGCCGGGTAACACCAACGGCATTAGCCAGTGTCTCCTGCGAGCACTCATCCTTCTCGAACCGGCATTTCCTGATGCTATTACTTAATATTTCTTTGTCCATATGTAAAGTTTAACGCAACAAATGTATACTTTATTTTACATATTGTCAAATATGTTTTACATTTTTTCATTTTCATACCTTGAATTCATTCCATCGATTTTGGCCGTTATGCATATAAAAACTAATTTTCAGTCCGGATTGAAACCAAACCAAACATAGCTCACCCATGAAAAAAATTGCTTTGTATCTGTTGTTATTAATTCCGTTTATTATGTCATCCTGCCACAAAAAGACAAATTATTCTGAACTGAAGCTTCACGAAAACTGGAAGTTCCGTAATACAGCCAGTGACCAGTGGCTGCCTGCATCAGTACCGGGATGCGTTCATACCGACCTGATGTCAAACGGAGAGATTGAAGATCCGTTTTACCGCCTCAATGAGCATGATGTACAGTGGATAGATAAAACCGACTGGGAGTATGAGACAAATTTCCGCTTTCCTATGGCCATCATGGAAAAGGATAATATAGAGATCTGTTTCCTTGGTCTTGATACCTATGCCGATGTATACCTGAACGGCAAGCTTATTCTTCAGGCAGATAATATGTTCAGGGAATGGAAGGTCAATTGCAAAAATGTGGTTACCACCGGCAACAATACGCTGCGTATCCATTTTCACTCGCCCGTCACGATTGGCCTGGATAAACTGGATAAGCTGGATTATACCTTCCCGCCCCCACCGAACGACCTGTCCGAGATAGGAGGAATCGGGGATAAAAAGGTCAGCATTTTCACCCGTAAGGCCGGGTACCACTATGGCTGGGACTGGGGCCCGAGGCTCGTTACCAGTGGTATATGGAAGGATGTGGTCCTCAGGGGATGGAACTCGGCCCACATAGAAGATCTTTATGTTCACCAGGACAGGATCAGTGAACATTCGGCTGAGCTGACTGCCCAGCTTGATATAGCAGCTACAGAGGATGCTATCTTCAACCTGCTTGGCTTTGTTAATGATAAAGAGGTTTTATCTACGCAGGTCAGCTTATCACCCGGGAACAACCAGCTGAGTGAAAGCTTCACCATCGAAAATCCTGAATTATGGTGGTCCAACGGCCTGGGCGATCAGCCTCTTTACGAAATCGATTTCAAACTGATGAAGGAAAATGAAGTGATTTCCCGGACCGGGATTACCACGGGTCTGCGAACAATTGAAATTGTCCAGGAAGAAGAAGAGGAAGGAAAGAGCTTCCTGTTCAAGGTTAACGGGCACCCTGTTTTTATGAAAGGGGCCAATTATATTCCTAATGATGTTTTCCTTGAGAGGGTCACGCCCGGTGATTATGAACATATCATCCAGTCGGCAGTTGATGCCAATATGAACATGCTCAGAATCTGGGGAGGCGGTATATACGAAAAGGACATTTTCTATGAACTTTGTGACAGGAAGGGGATTCTTGTGTGGCAGGACTTCATGTTTGCCTGTTCCATGTATCCGGGAGACGAGGAATTCCTGGAGAATATACGGCATGAAGCCGAAGATAATGTTAAAAGACTGAGAAATCATCCCTGCATCGCGCTATGGTGTGGAAACAACGAGTGCCTGAGTGCCTGGAATTCCTGGGGATGGAAAGAGATGGTAGCGGACCAGCAGGGGCAAGAAGTGTCAGACATCATCTGGAAAGCCTATGAAGACAATTATCACCGTATCCTGCCCGATGTGGTCAGCGAATACGATCCTGGCAGATTCTACTGGTCCTCCTCCCCCAGCGCCGGAATGGGAGATCCGGAGAACTGGGTAGCGGGTGACGTTCATTACTGGGGTGTCTGGTGGGGCAAGGAACCCTTCAGCACTTACCGGACCAGGGCCTGCCGCTTCATGTCGGAATACGGTTTCCAGTCATTCCCTGAATTAAATACCGTAAAGAAATATGCTGTGGAAGAGGACTGGGATATCTATTCCGAGGTGATGAAATCACACCAGCGCAGCAGCATAGGAAATGAGACTATTGAATATTACCTCTTGCAGGATTATAACAAACCAAAAGATTTCCCCATGTTCCTTTATGTGGGACAGGTCCTCCAGGCAGAAGGAACCAGGATAGCCATGGAAGGGCACCGGAAGAACATGCCATACTGCATGGGAAGCCTTTTATGGCAGATCAATGATTGCTGGCCGGTAGCATCCTGGTCAACCATAGACTATTACGGTAACTGGAAGGCACAGCAGTACTTTGCCAAAAAGGCTTTCCGGGACATACTCATCTCACCACAGATTGACAAGGACCAGGTCTCTGTGTATGTTGTATCTGACCGTCTTGAAAATACTGAAGCCGTGATGACCCTCAGATTAATGGATTTTGAGGGCACTGTCCTGTGGGAAAAATCAGAAAACCTGCCCGTTATTGCTAATTCAAGCCGGGTCACCTTCAGTACCGGGATTGATGAACTGATCAGTGATCCGTCCGATAAAAACAAAGTGCTGCTGCATTGCCAGCTGAGCATGGATGGTAAGGTTTATTCCGAAAATATTCTGTATTTCACTCCAGTAAAGGAGCTGGAGCTGCCAGTTCCCGGGATCACCTGGAAACTGGTGGAGGACGGAACCGGATATAAACTCCGGATCAGCACAGACAAGCTGGCCAAAAATATTTACATGATGGTGGAAGAAGAAGATGTGTTTTTCTCGGACAACTACTTTGATCTCCTGCCGGGCGGATCCCTGGAAATTGAAATCAGTTCGGCCGGGGGACTGGCAGCGAGTGAGATAGAGAACGGATTGTCGCTCATCAGCCTGGTGGACAGTTATTAGGCAAAGGGATTTGATAATTGTAAGCTAAGCTTAAAACATGGATCAGCAAGCAGAATTATACCTTGTCAGGCAACACTTTAATGACCGTAAAATTGATGCCGGGAAGGAACTGGAAAAAGAACTGGAAAGGCTCTCTGATTACCCTTTTTCAGGAAAAACCATAGCCATTGCTGCCGGAAGCAGGGGTATCACAGATATTGATAAAATAACCAGGCAGGCAGTTGATTATGTGAGGCAGCAGGGCGGTATCCCCTTCATATACCCCTCCATGGGCAGTCACGGAGGGGCCACTGCAGAAGGACAGGTCCGGGTACTTACCAGTCTTGGGATCACCGAAGAAACCATGGGCTGTCCAATACGATCTTCTATGGAAGTCGAAGAGATCCGGGGAGCCGGTCTGGAGGTACCAGTGTATATGGACCGGAATGCATGGAAGGCCGACGGGGTATTACTGATCAACAGGATAAAACCGCATACCGATTTTCATGACCGGTATGAAAGCGGACTGGCAAAAATGGCTGCCATTGGATCGGGTAAACAGAAACAGGCTGCAGTGATCCACGGGATGGGCCAGCATGGTCTGAAGAACCTCCTGCCTCAGATTGCCCGTCATATGCTGAACAGTGGAAAGATAATCGGAGGTATTGCTATTGTTGAGGATGCCTATGACCATACCATGCTGGTCAGGGTACTGAAAGCCTCCGAGATCATGGAAGAAGAGCCTGCCCTCCTGGATATTGCCTGGGAGAACCTGCCCCGTCTACCTGTCAGTGAAATGGATGTACTTATAGTGGACCAGCTGGGAAAAAACATTTCCGGAGTGGGCATGGATCCAATTATCATCGGAAGGATCATGATACGGGGGGAGAAAGAAACAAACGAAATAAAGATAAAAAGGATCATGGTGGATGACCTGACGGAAGCCTCCCACGGAAATGCACTGGGGATGGGACTGGCAGACGTGATCACCCGGAAACTTTTTGACAAGGTCAGGTTCGGTGACATGTATGAGAACGTCCTGACAAGCACCCTGTATGAGAGGGCCAAGGTCCCCATTATTGCAAAGCATGCAGCCGATGCCTTTCGCTTTGCCCACCGGGGTTGTCACGGGATCAAGCCAGGTAAGGAACGTATCATAAGGATAAGGGATACCATGCACCTTGATACGGTATTCGTATCAGAAACCATACTGGAAAATATCCGGGACTCAGTCGAGGTCCTGTCTGGTCCCATCAACCAGTTCAGGGAGAATGGAGAACTGACCGGCTGGGAATTTTAGAACCTGTTACTTTCTAACTTGTGAACTTTCCTGTTTGCGAACCTGGAACTTTTTTCTTGCGAACCTGGAACTTTTAAACTTTCGAACTTCTTCAGGTTTTCGGGTAGACCGGCCTGATCCATTCTTCTTTAGGCTGGTATTTGCTTTCACTGGCCCAGATAATGCCGCGTTTCATGGTCTCAAGTGCCTCGGGTACTTCGAAATCAATGGCTACATGACCCAGTGAGGAATAGAAAACCCTTCCCTTGCCATAATATTTTTTCCATATGACCGGCACAACGCATCCATCGATCCAGTCAGCATGATCACCATTGAATGTGGTGGTTGCCAGGACTTTAACATTGGGATCCACATGTATGTAGTACTGCTCTGAATGCATCTTGAAATCCTGGATATTCCTGGTAACAGGATCGGAAGGATCGGTGATATTCACTTCGTAATCAATGACACCACCAGGGTGTGCCACCCATTGTCCGCCTACCATGAACTGGTATTCAGTATTATTACGAAAAGAATCACCAAGTCCGCCATGCCATCCCGCTATTCCAACCCCGCTTTTCACTGTTTCGAGTAAACCCTTCTCCTGCTCCCCGCTGATCTGACCCATGGTCCATATCTGAACAACCAGATCCAGGGATTTCATCAGCTTGATATCCGTGTACACATCAAGGGAATCTGAGACAGTTACTTCTGCCCCTTCGGATTTCAACCAGGGAACAAACAGATCCTTACATAAATCCGGATCGTGACCTTCCCATCCTCCCCAGACAAAGAGAATTTTTTTACCCTGCAGGCTTCCTTTACCTGAGAATCCGGCTAATTCACCAGGGATCAATGTGCCTGCCACCATTGTGCCTGCACCTGCCAAGGCTATTTTACTGACGAATGCTCTTCTTTTCATAATTTTTTTTTTCATTATGTGGGATTTTCCTAATTTAAAGATTTTTAAAAATGCAAAAAAAATCTGATAATAGAATCTTATGGTAAAGATAGATAAATCAGGCGGACGCAGTAAAAAAGCAGCAGAATTATTCAGCAGCGGATTCAATTGTGCACAATCAGTTTTTGCTTCTTTTGCAAAGGAAGCCGGTCTGACAGAGGAGCAGGCCCTGAAGATCACAGCCGGGTTTGGCGGAGGCATGGGCAGGATGCAGCACACATGTGGTGCTGTAGTAGGAGCCTACCTGGTCATCAGTGCCCTCAATGGCAGTGATGATGCATCCAGTACGGAGGCCAGGGAAAAAACCTTCCGGCTTGTCAGAGAATTCGATAGAGTTTTTACTGCAAAACATGGTTCGACCAACTGCAGGGAACTTATCAAATACGACCTCAATTCAGAAGAACAGAGAAAAGAAGCCTCCGAGAAAGGGGTATTCGAAGTTCAGTGCACCGGTTTTGTAAGAGATGCTGTTGATCTGCTGGAGAAAGGCAAGGTTTATACAGGATAGCCATGCTGGCCGGAGCCTGATTACACTTCAGAAGGAGAATGGTGATCCGGTCAAGGGAATTTATGTGTCAGCTGTCAGCCTTGACTGAATGGTGGTTGCTGGGCAGCTATTAATTGTCCAGTTATAAAATATATTCTATGGAAATAACCGATACATGCTATGCCAGGGACAGGGCTACCTGGAGAAAATGGCTGGAGAAGAATCATGAGAGTTTCAGGGAGGTATGGCTGGTCTATTACAAGAAACATACAGGAAAGCCCACGGTCAGTTATAATGAGGCAGTTGAGGAAGCTCTTTGTTTTGGATGGATAGACAGCACCATAAAACGCATTGATGATGAAAAATATGCGCAGAAGTTCACACCCCGTAAGCGCAACAGTAAATGGTCCGACTGGAATAAAAAAAGGGTTAAGAAATTGATTGCTGAGAATAAGATGGCCCCGCCAGGTTTGAAGTCCATTGAAAATATAGACCTGACAATTGAGGCCAAACCCCGGCAGAAGGATCTTGTCATACCGGAATATATAATTGATGGACTGGCCACCAATAACAGGGCCTTTGACTTTTTTTCGCAATTATCTCCTTCTCGTAAAAGAATGTTTATGCAATGGATAGAGAGCGCAAAAAAAGAAGAAACCAGGCAGAGACGGCTGCTGGAGACCATCAGGCTCTGTTCTGAGAACAAAATGCTCCCAATGATGTAATGTATATTCTGTTAGTACTTTTGATAAAAATCCTGCTAAATGAAACGAGCAAGAAAAATTTTAAACTGATGAAATTAACAAGATCATTTATTGTTTTATTACTGCCTTTGTTAATCCTGATGGGATGCACAGCTAAAACGAGTAAGAGAATAACCCGATCCCTTAACGGTGAATGGCAGCTGGCTGTAACCTCAGGGATTGATGAGTTCCCAGGGGAATTTTTATCCAGAGTGGTTGTACCCGGACTGGTAAACCTGGCTGATCCTGTGCCGGTGGATGCGGATTATTCTGGTAAGATCTACTGGCACAGAAGGGGATTTATTACCGAGAAGCTGGATTATGACGTATGCCTGTTGAAGATCAACAAGGCAAAATACTTTACCCGCGTCTATATCAATGGTGAGCCGGCCGGTGAGAATCCATACTCCTTCACTCCATCAGAGTTTGATATCAGCGAATATCTGAACGCACCCGGGGAAAGCAATGAGATCATCATAACGGTAGGGTGCTGGAGGGACCTCCCCGATACGGTCACAGATGGTAATGATTTTGAGAAAGACTATTATATCCCGGGTATATATGACGATGTACAGATTACATATGCCTCATATCCTTATATAAACAACATTCAATGTGTACCCCTGCCGGAGGCTGAAAAGCTCAGGGTACGTGCAGAGCTCAGGATGGGGCCTGAAAGGGATGAAATACCGCTTCAGTATACAGTTAAAGAATTGCACACCGGCATAAAAATGGCATCGGGGAAGTATATGGCTTCCGGCGAACTGGCAGATTTTGAAATTGACATGCCGGGCTGCAGGTTCTGGTCACCGGAACATCCCTTTCTGTATCTACTCTTACTGGAAACCCCCGGTGACACACGCTCGGAACGATTTGGTATGAGATCCTTCAGATTCGATAAGGAAAAGAAAACAGCCATCCTCAATGGTAAGCCATATTATATGAGAGGGACCAATATATGTATTTACCGCTTCTTCGATGACCCGGTCAGGAAGAACCTTCCCTGGCAGGTAGACTGGCCGGTCAGATTGCATGAACAGTTCAAATCCATGCACTGGAACTCTATGAGGTATTGTATAGGTTTCCCTCCGGAAAGATGGTATGAGATAACCGATAGCCTGGGTTTCCTTATCGCCGACGAGTTCCCTCTATGGTACGGAAATAATCCGGAAGTTATTGACAGCCTTGATAAGAACCTGAGGGCGGATCAGCTTGCCAGTGAATATACAGCCTGGATGAGGGAAAGATGGAACCATCCCAGCGTGGTCATCTGGGATGCACAGAATGAATCCTGTACGGATATTACAGGTGATGCCATACAGATGGTCCGGCAGCTTGACCTGTCTGACCGTCCCTGGGAAAACGGATGGGCACCTCCAAAGGCAACTACAGATCCAGTTGAATCGCACCCCTACCTGTACACACACTATTTCGGACATATAAATGAACCGCCGGAAGAAGAGATGCTGAAATATTTTTTCGATACTGTCAGGATACCCTTTAACGATCCGAATGAAAGGAGTCCAGCAGCGGATGGCAGCCGGTATGAAAATCCTGTTATTATAAACGAATACTGCTGGTTGTGGATGAACCGGGATGGATCCCCTACCCGACTTACTGAGCCTATTTACAATAATGCTTTCGGCACAGGTACCGGGCCGGACGAGAAGTATGAGATCTATGCCCGGCACCTGGCTATTCAGACCGAATACTGGCGGGCTCACAGGACCGCTGCCGGGGTACTGCATTTTTGCGGATTGGGGTATTCACGTCCGGATGAACCAAGGGGAGAAACCTGTGATAACTTTACAGATATCGATAATTTAATTTTTGAACCGCAATTCGAAAAATATGTCAGGTCTTCCTTTGCTCCTGTAGGTCTGATGCTGGAAGTATGGGATCATTCATTGCCGGCCGGTTCAGACCTGCAAAGGAATGTCTTCCTGATCAATGACCTGGAAGAGGACTGGGAGGGAACCGTGAACATTTTTTTCGAAGGAGATGGCATGAAGCATAATGCTGTTCCGGTAGAAGTATCTGCCGGACCTTATGAAAGCAAAAAGATCAATTTCAGCATTACTGCTCCCAGCCAAACCGGAACCTGCGACCTGGTTGCGGAACTGGAATATAAAGGGGAAACCGTTCGCAGTGTCAGGCAGATAATCATTAAGTAACCCCATCGGATCGATTCATCGGATCGGTTCATCGGATCGGTTCATCGGATCGGTTCATCGGATCGGTTCATCGGATCGGTTCATCGGATCGGTTCATCGGATCG
>CAZILN010000092.1:0-6813 GCA_964540005.1 uncultured Bacteroidaceae bacterium
TCCAGTGAAATACCTTTTGTTTCAGGCATTATTAATAATACCCAGATCAATTGTAAGACCATGCAGACAGCATAAATTGTAAATATGTGTCCCCCTGAAGTTTCAGCAAATACAGGGAAGGTCCATGAGACGGCAGCTGCCATGAACCAGTGGGTAAAACTTCCCAGTGCCTGTCCCCGGGCCCTCACCTTATTCGGGAAGACTTCACTGATAAAGACCCAGATTACTGCTCCCTGTCCGAAGGCATGTGAGGCGCAAAATACGAGCAGGCTTATCAATACCACAAGACTACCGGTATCACTGAAATCTGTTCCGTTTTGATAAAAGGTCAGTGCAATGGCGCCAAGGCTGATAATATAACCCAGTGAACCAACAATCATTAATTTCTTCCTCCCGAAATGATCGATGATCAGAAGGGCCGTCATGGTAAATACAACATTGACAAAACCTATTCCTACTGAACTGAGCATGGCGGAACTCTCTCCAAAACCTGCCATCCCGAAGATCCGTGGTGCATAATACAGGACAGCATTGATCCCCGAAAGCTGGTTAAACATGGCAATGGCAACAGCCAGCATGATGGGTTTGATGTACCGTGACTGAAACAGGGATTCTTTGGGACTGTCCAGTTCAGCTCTAAGGGAATCCTGAATATCCCGGATTTCCATTTCCACATCCTTGTGATCGCCTCCCAGTCTTATTAACACCTCTTTAGCTTCGCTTCCCCTGCCGGTTGCGACAAGCCACCGGGGACTCCTGGGATTAATAAACATCAGAAGGAAAAAAGCCGTTGCCGGCAGGGCTTCCACACCAAACATCCACCGCCAGGTGGTCATGCCTATGTCAAGAGAATTAATAATATAGTTTGAAAAGAAAGCCAGCATAATTCCAAAAACAATGTTAAACTGGGTAAGGGCCACCATGCGTCCCCTGAACCTGGCAGGTGAGATTTCTGCATTGTACATGGGAGCAACGACTGATGACCCTCCAACTGCAAGTCCGCCCAGGAACCTGAATATTACCAGGGAACTCCAACTCCAGGCCAGTGCACACCCTATGGCTGAGACCAGGTAGAATGCACCCAGAACCTTCAGCATCCTTTTTCGTCCATACCTGTCAGCAGGTCTGCCTACTATAATGGCTCCGATAATGGTCCCGATCAGCGCACTTGCAACTGTAAATCCATGCCAGAACACGGCTGTGCCGATGATTTCTGAAAGTGAGTTATAGGTATCACTGAACAGTGATTTGAGGGTCCCCTCGGCGCCTGATATTACAGCAGTATCAAACCCGAACAGCAGTCCGCCCAGGGCCGCAATCAGTGCGCTTCTCAGTAAGGCTCCTTTGATCTTCATACTTTATATTCTTCCATACCTGATCACAATATTTCTTTCCTGTTTCCTTGATTTACCGGCAGGAAGAGATATTCATTGAGGAGTTATGTTCACTGTTTCCAGGGAGTACTATTCAAGCAGGTTCTCATCCCAGTTTTCAGCCAGTGCCGGTTTTTTTCCTTTCAGCAGGCTTAAAAAGCAATTCATGGTTTTTCTCGCGTCACCAACCGGGTAATAGAAACCTTCCCAGTTATCACTGTCTTCCCCGTCGTGATTGGGAATAACATAATCAAACTGCCATGCCATTTTCATTTCCGTGTAAGCACTGGCAGCTCTTTTTTCTATGTCTTCAAGGTCGAATAGGGATAATTCCCGTTTTTGCCTGCGTTTCCGCCCGAGTAGTTTTCGGCGCATGATCTCAGTAATAAGATTCGGTACTGCTATATGCAGTTCAGGAGTCTGCAAGTATTCAATCTCCTCCTTCGATAGAGGGGACAGGAACATACTGAGTTTAGGGTAGTCCGTTAATCTTGGATGGGTTATTAATGCTTCCGCAACATATGGATTGCCTTCGTAAAAAACACTGGCCTCTTTCAGGTCTTCCGATAATTCCTCGAGGTCCAGGGCCTGCAGGTCTCCCCTGACACCCATCACGATGAATTTGGGATCAAGCCTTAATGCATCAATAGTGCTGCGCCTGCGGAAGTAATAGTCCTTTCCTTCCATCTCACCCGGACGAGGGTGGCGATCGTTAAAGAGAACCAGCTTTTTAAGTGACTGGCGCAATTCAGGATAAAATCTCCACAATGCCTTGTCCATTGGACTTTTCCCTATACAGGACGGGCCGGTAAGTATGACTAGTTTGTTCATTTATTTTCAGTTCATGATTTCAGCTGTCTAATAAAACTTTTAAATTATGAAAAAAACAACAACACCGGAAAACTTATCAATAAATTCTTATTCTTATTATCTTAGCAGTCATACCTGTTTATAACACAATGAAATATTTTATCATATCAATGCTATGGACACTTGTAACATTTACAGGGGGCTATGCACAGACCAACAAAGAACTTGTGAATGAACTGCTTGGTGAACACTTTGAACTATACAAGCACTTCCATCAGAACCCGGAACTTTCATATAAGGAAACCCTGACTGCCATGCGATTATCTGAGGAAGTGGAAAAACTGGGATATGAGGTAACCCGCAACGTAGGAGGAAACGGGTTCGTGGGGATTATGAAGAATGGAGAAGGCCCCGTGGTAATGATCCGAACTGACATGGATGCACTTCCACTGGAAGAAAAAACCGGACTACCATTTGCAAGTAAGGTGATCATGGAGGATTCGGACGGGATAGTTATGCCTGTAATGCATGCCTGCGGACATGACATGCATATGAGTGTCTGGCTTGGCACAGCAACAATTCTGGCCGGAATCAAGGATCAGTGGAAGGGTACCCTGATGATCATTGCCCAGCAGGCAGAAGAGAAAAGCGGTGGAGCCAGTGCCATGCTGGAAGACGGACTCTTTACCAGGTTCCTTGTACCCGATTATGCCCTGGCCTATCATGTAAGTGCTGAAATGGAAGCAGGAACTATCGGATTCCGATCAGGGCCTTTCCTGGCCGGAGTAAGTTCCGTAGATATAACAGTTTACGGGGTAGGTGGCCACGGAGCCATGCCTCACAGGGCAGTCGATCCTGTGGTACTGGCCTCCCGTATCGTGCTTGCGCTGCAAACCATACCCAGCCGAGAGATCAGTCCCCTGGAACCTGCTGTCGTAACAGTTGGATCCATTCATGGTGGTACGGTTCATAACATCATCCCGGATGAGGTAAAAATGCAATTAACCGTAAGGTATTATAATGACGCGGTCTACGATCAAATCATCAGTTCACTCAAACGTATAACTGCAGGAATAGCTCAGTCTGCCGGACTTCCTGAGGATAAATACCCCCTTGTCCAGGTCCTGGGCGGAGTAACACCTCCTTTGGTGAATGAGGATGTGCTTACAAACAGGGCGGTCACCTCATTCAGCAATGAGATCGGAAAGGAAAATGTGATCGAAGTAATGCCGGTTACTGCAGGTGAGGATTTCAGCAGGTATGGAAGAACTCCTGAAAAGGTGCCAATCGCCATGTTCTGGCTGGGTACTGTAGATCCGGCTGCCTATAAAGATCACCTGGAGAACGGGACTGCATTACCCGGATTACATAACCCGCATTATTATCCTTCATTCGATCTGTCTTACACAACGGGAGTGAGGGCCCTGTCACGAGCCGTCCTGGATCTGCTGCAGGATTGATCAGGGCATATGATCAATGATCCAGATCTCCAGGGTATCCGGGAATTCAGGCTGTTTCCCTGTAAAGCTTAGCCAGCAGTATACCTGCTCTTGCTTCAATCCCTGCCGATTCTGCCGTGATCTGTCCTTCCAGGATGGCTATGAGCTCGTGTTTCAGTCCGGGTTCCCTGTTGGAAATATTATACAGAACAGTCATTGAATTGGCCCTGTTAGCAATTGATTCTCCAGGGGATTCAACTATATTCAGCGACAAATCAAATAATTCACCAAGATGTTCCTCAGGGATTTCAAGAAAGCCCAGAATGTTGATAATGTTCCTTCTTACTCCTTCCGATTTCAGCTTGTGCAGGCTCCGGATGAGATCAGAAACATAGGATTGAAGAAAATAGGGGTGCTTTTTACCAAATAGCCATATAGCCCGCGATGCTCTCATTGACAGAGGCGATTTATCCTCAAGCGCCAGTTTCCACACTTCCTCAAACAGATCAGGATCTTCTTCTAATTTGTCCACCACCATATCTGCATTAAGGCGTGATGAATCAATCTTCAGGAATTCTATGATATCCATATTATATCTCGGGTTATTTAATTGTTTGCATTATACAATTGTACTGTGTTGAAATCATCTTCAATTTATTAAATTTAGAAACTATACAAACCATCTAAACCAGTCTTATGAACAAAAAAGAAATAACAAGGAGGGATTTTATTGCTAAATCCTCACTGCTGGCTGCAGGGACCACCGTCGGATTACAGCATGTGCGGACTGCTGATCTGAAGAAAGCGGGAGCCAGCGATAAGGTCAGGGTAGGATTTATCGGGGTCGGCAACCGGGGCTCACAGTTACTGGAGTTTTTCATGTCTAACAAAGACATGGAAGTAGCTGCCCTCTGCGATGTTTATGAACCCTATAGAACAAGGGACAGATCGGCTGTCCCGGAACGAATCCTGGCTTCCGGCAGGATCCCCCGTATGGGTGAATCCTTCGGGAAAGAAGTCAAACTGTATTCTGACTTCAGAAATCTCCTGGAACAGAAAGATATTGATGCCGTTTGTATTGCCACTCCCGACCACTGGCATGCTGTAATGACCATAATGGCGATGGATGCCGGAAAGGATGTTTATGTGGAGAAACCCCTGACAATCACATTGAAGGAAGGGAGGAAAATGGCGGAAGCACAAAAGCGAACCGGACGTGTTGCTGCTGTGGGATTGAATCGAAGGGGATCATCTGTTTATCAGAAGCTGGCATCAGAGATACAGGGAGGCAGGATAGGAAAGGTTACAACTGCCAGGGCGCACAGGATCAGTAATATGTTTCCGGAAGGAATAGGAAGGCTGAAACCTGAGGATCCTCCTGCCGGTTTCAACTGGGACATGTGGCTGGGACCGCGTTCCTTCAGGCCATTTCAGTACAACATTGCACCTTATTATTTCAGGTGGTGGAGCCAGTACTCATCCCAGATGGGGAACTGGGGGGTGCATTACATGGATGCCATACGCTGGCTTATAGGCGAAACGGCTCCAACAGCCATAACTGCCCATGGAGGAAAATATGCTGTAAAGGATGACCGGGATATTCCTGACACTATGGAGGTACTCTTCGAGTTGAAATCAGGTGGTATTATTCAGTTTTGCATACATGAGGCAAGCAGCGGCGGAGGCATCAGGGGAGGAGAGATAGAACTGAATGGGACTAAAGCTGACCTGGTAGCTGACGAGGGTGGATATACCATTACACCTGCTGGTCCGGGACAATTCCAGGATTGGGAGCCTCTTTCTGAGGAAGAAAAGTACAGTATTGAAAATGATGAATCATATGATGACCTTGGCAGCAGTGAACCCAGTACCGGCAACCTGATCCGGAATTTCCTGGATAGTGTAAAATCGGGTGATACCCCCTGGTGCAGCCTGGAAGAAGGGCACAGGTCTACCAGCTTTGCCCACCTGGCCAATATTTCACTGGCTACGGGCATGCGAATTGAATGGGATCCCGAAGCAGAAAGGATCACCAACAGCGAAAAGGCCAACGAACTGTTGCATTATGAATACCGTAAGCCCTGGACACTCTGAAATCTATCGAATTATATAAAACCGGGAGGAAATGGCTGAAATTAACAGAAGGGATTTCATCAGAACTGCAGGCGCTGCAACGGCTGCAACTATGGCAGGAATGGCAGGATCATTCTGTCAGTCTAAAAACATTACTATGCCTGTAAGCATTGCCAAAACAAGCACTGATTTTGAACGTGAGCCCCTGATACGTCCCTTCGGGTTCAAAGGCGGATATATGAGAGAGATCTGGCAGACTGTTTCCTGGATGCAGAGTGCTTCAGGAGCCGGGAAAGTCGGATTGTGTACCCAGAGTGTTCTCTGGTCTGATGCATCGGTTTTTTCTTCCCACTCTGAAGCCGGGGGCAACGCGCTGATGTACTTACTCAGCGAACGGGCCGCTCAGATGGTAAAAGGAATGAGCTTTGATACACCGGTCCATCTGCTGGATGAGATCCTTGATGAAGTATATGAGTACGGGAAAGTGATTACGGCAAATCCTGACCTGAGAAAGACATTTGCTCTCAATGCCCTGGTGGGATTGGACAATGCTGCCTGGTTACTGTACGCACAGGAGAACGGGATCCGTACTTTTGATGAGCTCATCCCTGAGCCGTACAGGCCGGCATTGTCCCATCATCACGATAGAGTCGCCAGTATTCCCCTGATGGCATATACCATACCCATAGATGAAATCAGGCAGGCTGCCGAAGACGGCTATTTTTTTATGAAAATAAAGATCGGGCAGCCAGGAACCCAGGCGGAAATGCTGGAAAAGGACATGGCTCGTCTTACTGCCATTCACCAGGCCATTGGTCATCTTGAAACGTCCTATACAGATAGTAGTAAATTACCATATTATTTTGATGCCAATGGCAGGTACCAGCAAAAAGACACATTGCTAAAACTGCTGGATCATGCGGAAAGCCTTGGTGCACTCGATCAGATAGCAGTAATAGAGGAACCTTTTCCTGAACAGGCTGAGATCGAAGTAGGGGATATAGGATTACGCATAGCAGCCGACGAAAGTGCCCATACCGATGCAGATGCATTGAAAAGAATACAGATGGGATATTCCGCCATCGCCCTCAAGGCAATTGCCAAAACATTGAGCATGA